>JAAERC010000994.1 GCA_024230695.1 Candidatus Zixiibacteriota bacterium | reverse complement strand
ATCCTACACCAACTTTGATTTGAGGATTCATCACTTCTCCTCGTTATTCAATAACAGATATTTAACAATTTCCAAATCTTTTTCAGTTGTGACTTTGATATTCGGGTTATCCGGTATCACCGTCCGGACTTTAAATCCTCGCGATTCGATTAAATAGGCGTCATCGGTAGCCAGTTCGCCTGAAAATTCCTGATGAGCCGTGAATATCAGATCATATTGAAAGACCTGCGGCGTTTCGGCCCGGTAGAGCTTCTCACGATCCAGCGTTGATATTATATAACCGGCCTCGACTCGTTTGACCGTATCGGCCATCGGACGAGCCAGTATCGCCGCCTTATTATTAATGGCTGACTCGACGACCTTATTGATATCGTCAGGATGAATTATTGGCCGGGCACCGTCATGGATAGCCACAAACGAAGTCGAAATCGGAATGGCTTTTAGTCCTTTGAGCACAGAATCCTGTCGGGTTTTGCCACCGTTGATGATTTTACTTAACTTTTTAAAATTATATGGTTCGACAATTTTCTCATTGGCATAAAGCAGATATTCTTCCGGCACAACCAGCATTATTTCGTCGATTTTATCAGCTTTTTCAAATTGCGATATGGTCCATGACAGAAGCGGCTTATCGCCGATTGTCCGAAACTGTTTCGGAACCGGTCCACCAAGCCTGACACCTTTGCCACCCGCAACTATTAACGCCACCGTATTCATGTTGGCTAATATATTCAGATGTTATCAGAATTGAAACAAAAATATTATGGGATTTTTTTAATTCACTATGGACAATCCGGTTCTTCTCCGCCTTTATATTTATAATTAATAAGAGCCACAATATCCAAAATATCTATATTAGTATCATTGTTCACATCTGCGGCGAGCATTGATAGCGGATCAGCACCATCCTTATATTTATAATTTATCAAATAAACAATATCCAAAATATCAACAAGATCATCATCATTAGCATCACCACAAACATCTTTATATTTTAATAGGAATACACATGCGCCATCCGTTCCAGTATAAATATCACCAAGAGAATTGATGGCCAATGCCATTACATAGTCGTTGGTTAAGCCATTGCTTATTTCATTCCAACTATCACCATTATCGGTTGAGCGGAAAATGCCAAAATGGGTTCCGGCGATAATATGATCTGAAGAGTTGATTACGATTACCTCAGCTTGTGTACTTGTCAGACCATTGTTTATTTCAGTCCAAGTGCCACCATTGTTTGTAGATTTAAAAACGCCATCAGTGAAAGATCCCAGATAAATATCACCAGAAGAGTTAATAATTAAAGTCCCAACATTACCAAATAGCTGACCATCGTAAATTTCAGTCCAATTGTCACCATTATCAGTTGAACGGAAAATAATGCCACGTGAGGTTGCGGCAAAAATACCACCGGAAGAACCAAAGCCAAATGCCCGAACATAGAGATTAGTTAGACCACTGTTTACCTCTACCCAGTTGTCACCATTATCAGTTGAACGGAAAATACCTTGACTATATGTGCCGGCGAAAATCTCACCTGAAGGGCTGATGGCAATAACCCGAATATAAGGATAAGACAGACCATTGTTAATTTCCGTCCAGTTATCACCATTATTAGTTGAGCGGAAAATGCCGATACCTCTTGTTCCAACAAAAATATCATCGGAGGAGTTGATGGCAATAGCTTCAATATCATCTGATGGCAGGTCATTGTTTATTTCAATCCAGTTAAATCCATAATCTGTTGTACGGAATATATCACCATATTTAGTTACAGTATACACCACATCTGAAGAGTTGATAGCCATAGACTTAATGAAAGTGTTTTTAAATCCAAGGTTTATTTTAATCCAATTATCTCCATTATCGGTCGAACGGAAAACACCACTACCAGTTGTTCCGGCAAAAATATCATCAAGGGAGTTGATGGCCATTGCCCAAACCTGAGTTTTTGTTAAATCGTTATTCAATTCAGTCCAAGTATCACCATTATCAACTGAGCGAAAAATGCCACCGCTATTAGTTCCTGCAAATATGTCACCGGAAGAACTTATGGCAAGGGAGTGGACAATTGTAATTGTCAGACCATTGTTGATTTCAGTCCAATTATTGCCATTGTTAGTTGACCGGCATACACCTCCTCCAGTTGTTCCGGCAAAAACATCGCCGTTAGAATTGAATGCAATAGAATTAACACCCCAATCTGTTAACCCGCTGTTTATTTGACTCCATGTATCCCCATTGTTAGTTGAACGATATACGCCATGGGACGAGGTTCCCGCAAAAATGTCACCAGATGCGTTGATGTCAATATCCAAAATAGTAAGATTATCCGGAACGCCGTCATTTAATGCGACCCAACTATAACCATTATCAGTTGAGCGATAAATACTATTATTAAATGTCCCGACAAAAATGTCACCGGACTCATTAATTGCAAGACTGAAAACATTCAATCCCATTTCAATTACAATCCAACTATCCCCATTATCGACCGAGCGGAAAATACCACCTCCGGTTCCTGCAAAAATTTCGCCAGATGAGTTAATAGCAATACTATATACATTGGCTGCTGTTAAGCCATTATTTATTTCGGCCCAACCTGCACCATTATTGGTTGAACGGAATACGCCACCTTTAGTAGTTCCAGCAAAGATATCACCTAAAGAGTTGATAGTAAGACAATTTATTTCACCACCAAACGGCCCGTTGGTTTGTCCCCACGTTTGAGAATTTGCAATATTACTAGCAATCAAAATAAGCAGGATTGATATTATGGATATAAATTTAATTCTGGTCATTAATTATCTCCTCTGACTTGGATAGAATTATTACCAATTACAATATAGGATTATATGATATTTCTGTCAAGAAAATAAGTGGTAATTCGAGAGCTTAGAAAAGTAATTCCAACATTTTCTGAATTTGATACTTTATCAGAACAACTTCATAAAATGTCTACTTTGCCCACAAAATCATGACACTATCAAATTTACAAACTACTTCAAATCAAATTGTTTCAGGAACCACTGGTCATATTTTTTTATAACTACTATCTCAACCGGGCGGCCTTGAATGTCAGCGTCAACTGTATCTGATACTATATAACATTTTACAAAACCAATATCTTTGGTATACGAAAACTCACGACCGCCAAATTTAATAAAATCACCGGCATCGCCGGTTCCGTCGGTATTATTTGATCCATATATATCGCCTAAAATTTTAGTCGAATGATAACCTTGTTCATATGCTTCGGCGATAATAAGCGAATCTATCCCGGCCGGGTTATGTTCCCTGACTGCTTTTTCAAATTGACCCAATAGATTTTTTATCAATGGGATCTCATCGCGCGGAGGATTTTTCTCGGCGCACGAAATCAAAACTAATAGGCATATTGTGGTAACACAAAGTTTAAATAATTTATTCATCAATAATCCGTTTTCTGCAGGCGATAAAGATGTGT
>JAAERC010000993.1 GCA_024230695.1 Candidatus Zixiibacteriota bacterium | reverse complement strand
TGCCCTATCCGCAATTCCCATGCTGGACAGTTTTGTCTGATGGCCTCAGAGCATTTTTTAATTTCCCAACAGGGTTTGTTATTTTTATTGAGTGACTCATTGGCCACCAAAAGGAATAATACCTGTCGCTCAATATAGGCCGGAATATTCCGCCATATTATACCTTACGCCGCTTTAATCCAGCGAAACCCATTAGGGCAGAGCACAATAACCAAAGGGACCCCGGAACAGGCACAGTACTAACATCTACTGTATCAACTCTGAATTGTGCCCAACCTACCCAGTCTTTTACATCATCATCCCATTGAGCAAATTCACCTCCACCACCAATATATTTATCCAAATTAATTGATTGTGGCAATCCACTTTCTTCGTATCCGTCAAAAAGATCGGCTTCAAATAACAGGGTCACCCAAACTTCTGTATTATCGCTAATCAGAGGATCATAAAACCCTAAAACAATTGCATCTACCGGTGTAGCATCAGCCAACCCTAAATTTAAAAAACTTAAACTTGAATCGGATGACCAGTTCTCAACCAAATTGTCATTGAACTCAAACCCAACGATATTAGAACTGTAGCGATCACCACTGGAAATATCTGTACCATCAAAAATTAAGGCAGTGTTATTGTAAGTAACTCCACCATCATCAATTTCATAAACTGTCCAGCCACCGCCATTAATCCAAGTATTAATGGCTTTGCTAATATCGAGTTCATAAGTCGCCTCATAAGTAAAATTTCGACCAACATGATGAACCAAAGTTCCAAAGGAATGATCTGAAACAATTTGTCCGCTAACTAAAATTGTTTGTACTGGAGCTGCATTTACTGCGGTGGTCCAAAATAGGAATGCTGCAATTATGAAATATTTTTTCATCAATGACTTTTTCATTTTGTATCTCCTAATAAAATTTAGCTTTCCATTCAGCTTATAATCGTCCTAGCTCTTCTTGTCTGCACAAAAACCATGCAAGTTGAGTACCACAATGTGGCCTATTTTTAATCATTGATTTAATAAATCGGAAATAGCTATAAAATTAAGATATTAACACATATAAAATAATGGATAGCCAAAAACAACAAAATATAATGTTTAGCGAATTAATTTTGAATATGAAAAAAATGTATACATTGTGGTAATTAATCACCACAATGTGGTAATTTTTTTCTTAATGGGTAAAATACTTAAATACATGCAAATGGTATTTTGTCCTTCCATTATATTATATGGGAAAAATCAAAATCAGATTATCCAAGATCATATTCAATTTTATCATTGGAGATAAAGCTGATTGGCTGAAACTCAAGCTTACTTGCATTAGTCTCAATTTTTCAAATATTCAACAAAATAAGTTAAGGATAGGATAATT
>JAAERC010000992.1 GCA_024230695.1 Candidatus Zixiibacteriota bacterium | reverse complement strand
TCATTTTCGGATAAACGAGTTTACAAAGGTGATCGTCGGACGCAATGAAGCTGAAAACAATCAAATAGAACAATTTGCCAAACCGGAGCATATGAAACTGGAGGCAATTAATACCGGATCACCAATTACTCTTTATATTGACTCCAAAGGAAAAAGTAATATTGAACTGGCCGCCGCAATTACTGCTCGATATTGCAAATTGAAAAACGAATCGGAAGTCGAAGTCGAATGTTCAAACAATGATTTCAACCAGAAATTTAAAGTTGCACCTGCCGACCCCAAGGATATCTCAAAGTTTCAAATCAAATAAGCTGCAAATTTTATGATTAAATAGTTGAAGCGGGATTCCACTTTGGAATCCCGCCTCTCCCTGTTACACAAGCTAAGCAGCTTACCGCCAAATAATAACTGCTATACTTTTTGGACCCTTAGACTCAAGTCCCATATATATCTTTAAGGTCAAGCAACATCCTGTTACTCAACACTAACTATAATATGTATCATAATCTGTGCCAACATTGGAGCATTTATATTATGTTATTGACTAACAAGATGATAGAGACAATTTGGTAAGTACAATACATTAAATTTTAATTAGGAAATCGCACAAACTGCGTCAATTGTTTATCAAAAAACAGAACATGGCTTATAACATTTTAATAATCATACAGTTACAAGGTCGCAGTTACTGCACATAAAAAAACCCCTCCTGCTACCGGAGGGGTTTCACTTGCTGTTTTGGCTATTACATTTTTTTTGACTTACTTCAGCATCATCATTTTCTTGACAGCCTGATTCTCACCGGCTGAAATACGATAGAAATAAACGCCACTGGCCGTAGATGTTCCATAATCGTCACGACCGTCCCATGTCACCGAATGTGATCCGGCTTCACGAACTTCATCTACCAGTGTTTTTACTCTCTGACCAAGAACATTAAGAATCTCCAATCTAACCTGCGAGGCCGCAGGAAGATCAAATGCTATATTGGTCGTTGGGTTAAATGGATTCGGCGCATTTTGCAGTAATGCAAAAGATACCGGTACCACTCCCGGTTCATCACGGACGCCATCGGCCAAGGCAATGATCGCTCCAGAAAATTCTGGGGTCGATACCATTGTTTGTCCTTCACCATTAACAACTTCCGTATAAACAAACATTGGTGAATGTCCTTCCATGGAAACAGTGCTTAATTCAAGCGTTTCCAAACTAAGATCATCCACGCGGAAAATCAATTTGGCAATTTCGCCTTCTCCCGGAGTCAAGTCGGTTTTTTCACCATAGACCATCGGAATCATGCCAAGAATAACAGTGTTGTTTTCATTGTCGATCTTAGCGATGGCAAAATCGAATTCTTCCGCTCTTGTCCCGGCAAAGCTGACTTCCTCTAACGTAACACCATCAGAAAACTGTATCGGCAGATCAAGAGCCGCCATATTCTGAGTGTTGTTTAGCTCAATAGGAACAATGACCTGATCAAAATCAATGGCACATTTTGGTGCCGCTATTGAATTGATTTCGGCCGCACTGAGCGAAGAAATCATCATAATTACCAAGATGATCGAGATGATGCTTACAGTTCTCATCAATAACCACCCCCTATAGGGTTTAAGGTTCATCTTCAGCTGTCGGCTTGAAATCTCTATGCAAACCATCCATGTTTGCCGAACAACCATTTACTATTCCGCAATACTTTTTTAGTTGCTCATCTTTTTGGCGGTGGAGGAGGAATCAATCGGAATAATACTTCCTTTGTTCTAATACAAAGATAACTGTTGTTTACAATTCTGTCAAGTTATATTTACATACACGATTGGGAAAATTATTCCTATTTCCTATGAATCCGTCTTTTCTTTGAACACCTCCATCTAATAAGTTCTATGATTATAGTTTCACGAAAGTTCCAAATATTTCAAAATATTATACAAAAATTGAAAATAATTTTCCAAATAAAAAAATGCTTAAACCTGTAAAATACATATTCATTTATTTTTGAGATTGTGAATCTGGTGGCATTACAAATTTAACTTCATATGAAATCCAAACTGCAACCGGTTGTCCATTCTGGATTGCAGGCTTATATCGACATTTATATGCGGCTTTGAGTGAGGCTTCATCAAATCCTGCTTTTGAACCCGATGATTTCAATATCATCGCATCACAAACCCTGCCTTCCTTATCAACCAACGCCTTAACCCAAACAACAGCCTCCACTTTCGAAGTTATATTTATTCGCGGAGACACAGGTTCGTGATAATAAATCTGTTCGGCTGGAATTTCGACAGGAACAAACTCATTCGGACCCGGCAACATTTTATCAATTTCCAATTTATCAGTCGCATCTTCTTTTTCTTTGTGAGCAATAATCTCGGCCAAATTTTCCCTTGATGCAATCATAACATCAAGATCAATTATTTCTTCATCTGAAACAGGCTTAAGAATTCTTATCTTTGGTTTAGCCATGGATGGCCCAACGATTTCAGGTATTTTATCAATCCAATATCCATTTTTTGATTTATATTTAAAAGTTTGATCAAGTGTAATTTTTGATTGTTCAGACGGCGTAATATTTCTTGCCTTCCAAGTAGCTTCCAAGATTCTATTATCTCTATCTTCCCAATAACGAATTGCGTACCTGCAAGAAAATTTTTGGTTATCATCCAATTCATTGGCACTTATGCCTAATTCATAAGCCGTTTTATCATTCCAAACCCATTCTATCCAATGTAAAGCGGTAAGAATTCTATCGAGACTTGAATAATGAGCATCAGGATGAATAAGAATGATATTATTAAGTTTTTCGATTGCTCTATTTTTTTCCATCAATAAATCATAAAGGCCTCTCATATCAATTTTATATCTAAGTGAATCAGGAGTTGGGAATTTGGGAGGTAAAAGATGCGGTAAACTATCGGCTGGATTAAAAATATTCCAGTAAACTCTACTTTGTTCATCAATCCGAATTTGAAGTAATCTACATCCTGATATTGTTGCATAAGTCGAACAGGTCAGAAATAGCAATAACGCAATAATTATAATTCTGTTTATTCTAAATGATTTCATAATAATTCCCCTCTATCATATATATATAAAACGATTATAGCAAGGATTATGTGTATTAAATAATCAAGATTGATTCCAGCGTACGCGGGAATGACTTGAGAAAGTTATACATCAAATTTCAAGCAATCCAATTGTTGAGGATATTTGTCTTGACACTTCGCCTTCTGACCAATAGTTTTAACGATAATCTGACTTAACTAACAGGAGGATATGTGAGCAATTCCGATCAAAATGACAAAAACGCTTTTAGGCCATATGTTTCGGCAGGCGAAACTATTGCCGAGGTAACCGTCCGAGCTATTATACTTGGCTCGATCCTTTCGGTTGTTTTTGGTGTAGCCAATGCCTATATCGGTTTAAAATATGGTATGACTGTATCGGCCTCGATTCCAGCGGCAGTTATGTCGATGGCGATCCTGCGCACCTTTTTCAAACGAAATGTTACCGTTCTGGAAAACAATATTGTTCAAACGGTCGGATCGGCCGGTGAATCACTAGCGGCCGGTATTATTTTTACCATTCCGGCATTCTTTATCTGGGCGGCAAATTCGCAGTTGGCTGCTCAGGGATATGAACACGTAATCTCAAAAGGTCAGATCTTCTGGCTCTCGATGCTTGGTGGTGGACTTGGAATTTTACTGATGATCCCGCTTAGAAAATATCTGGTCCAAAAAGAACATGGCAAACTGGCTTTTCCCGAAGGGACCGCATGCGCCGAGATTATTGTAGCCGGCGATGAAGGCGGGAAAAAAGCTAAAACGGTCTTTCTTGGTATAGGTGTTGGAATTATTTATAAATTACTGTTCTATACTTCACGTCTCTGGTCCGAATCCCCAAGTTATGATTTCAAAAAACTATTAAAAGGCGGGACAATTGGAATTGATGCCACGCCTATTTTACTTGGAGTCGGATATATTATCGGACCAAAAATCGCGGCTTTGATGTTATCGGGTGCGGTTCTGGGGTACCTTGGAATCGGACCGCTATTGGCTTTTCTTGGTGACCAGGTTCCGGGGGTGATATTCGCGCCAAGTGTTGATATTGCGCTCAGCGATATGAATCCGGCGCAATTAAGAAATTTCTATATTAAATATCTTGGTGTCGGTGCCGTGGCGGTCGGCGGTTTTGTTTCATTGGCCAGATCATTACCGGTGATCTTTCATTCATTCGCATCCGGTGCAAAAGAACTGTTTGGCAAAAAAGTAAAGGATGCTGACAAACCAAGAACCGAACGCGATCTTCCAATGTCAACTGTTCTAATAGGTGTTTTCCTGATTGTTATTGCTATCTGGGCGATGCCGGGCACAGATTTGCATTTTCTAGGCGCAATGCTGGCGGTCATTTTTGGATTCTTTTTTGTGGTGGTAGCGGCACGGATCGTTGGAATTGTCGGATCGTCCTCATCGCCTGTCTCAGGGATGACAATCGCGACCCTTTTGGTAACCTGTATGATTCTTCTCGCTTTTGGTGTTACCGGCGTTAAAGGTATGGTAACGGCGATGTCGGTCGGGACGGTGGTCTGCATTGCTGTGTGTATGTCGGGTGATATTGCGCAGGATTTAAAAACCGGGTATCTTCTCGGGGCCACTCCGAAAAAGCAGCAGTTGACTGAATTTATCGGTCTTTTATTCCCCGCTCTGGCGATGGGTTTCACGGTTTACCTTTTATCCGATGCCTTCGGGTTTGTGCAAACCGAGGCGACTCCTAATCCGCTGTTGGCCCCTCAGGCCAATGTGATGGCAACAATTGTTCAGGGTATGATGAATGCCAATATCCCCTGGGCTCCGATCCTTGTCGGAGGGATGATTGCTCTGGCGGTTGAGTTGTTAGGTATCCAATCACTTCCGTTTGCGATAGGACTGTACTTACCGCTTTCGTTATCGACCCCATTGATGGCCGGTGGTATTCTTGCTTATCTGATTAAAAAATCAACTGGAAAAGCAGTCATTTCCAAAGCACGGTATCAAATGGGTATCCTGTTTGGTTCCGGTTTAGTTGCCGGTGACGCCTTGATCGGTGTTGGAACGGCCGGGTTGATCGTAGGTTCGCTGGGTTACCGCGAATTCTTTGACAGCCATGAAGGAATGATGGGAACATTGAGTGGCTCGTTTGGACCGTATTTGTCACTTATAGCTTTTGTCTGCCTGGGGATTATGTTCTTTATGGTAGCCAAAAAATTTGGAGGCGATAACAGTCAGGCTGATTGATGAAACGTTTTCTAACCGATAATAAATGGCCGCTGGTCATATTTCTGGCGGCCTTTTTCTTACGTTTAATTTATCTTATTCAATCTCAAAGCAACCCATCGTTTGAGTTCCCGATGGTTGATGAGCTCT
>JAAERC010000991.1 GCA_024230695.1 Candidatus Zixiibacteriota bacterium | reverse complement strand
TGATGAATCGTTCAGATGAAGACAACCCTGGAATTAGCGACGAATTCGCATCTTCTGCAGGTGACAGGCTTGACGATATTTTTCAGGATTAGTCAAGAACTGTTATATTTTCGAAGTCTTTTTGTGGGGGTATCTGATAACATTATATATGTGAGTCGGAAAGAATGTCTGTTGAATTAGGAACAATGTTGGTTAAGGCCGGGAAGATTACCCAGGAACAACTGGATAAAGCTTTGGCCTTGATGAAAGATAAAAAGACACCATTGGAACAAACGCTGGTTTCACTGGGAGCCATTGAATCCGAGGATGATATTACCGGGTTTGTAGGTAAACAGTTGAATATGGGGACATTACGTCTTACCGACGTTGAATTAAATCCTGAAATCGTCAAACTTATCCCGCTTGATATTGCTCGCAAATTCAATGTTATTGCTGTTTCAAGACTTGGCCGTAATTTGATTGTGGCCATTTCAGATCCGAATAATATATATGTTCTTGATGCGGTTAAGTTTATTACCGGGTGTTCTATTCAGCCGGTTATTTCACCGGAAAAGGCTATTCTTAAGGCAATTGATACCTATTACGCCGATGAAAATGGCTTCTCAGAACTCGCCAAAGGTCTGGAAGATGATAATGATCTTGAGGTTGTGGCCGCTGATGAGGCACCATCTGAGGATGATTTGCAGTCGGCAATTCAGGATAAACCACTTGTTAAATTGGTTGATTCGATTATTGCTGATGCTATTCGATCGGGAGCTTCCGATATTCATTTTGAGACCTATGAAAAAAGAATCAGAGTACGTTTTCGTATTGATGGTGAACTCCGAGAAATGGCTCCGTTACCATTTAAATATCGGGCGGCCATTGTCTCACGTTTGAAAGTTATGGCTGATCTTGATATATCAGAAAGACGGCGACCGCAAGATGGTCGTATAAAAATCAAGATTTCTGAACGTACCATTGACCTTCGTGTCTCGGTTTTGCCGACGATTTTTGGCGAAAAGGTCGTAATGCGTATCTTGGATCCGATGGCTCTGATGGTTGACATGACCAAATTGGGATTTTCTGAAAGTTCACTGGAACGATTTGATAAAGCAATTCATCTGCCATTTGGTATTATCCTTGTTACCGGTCCGACCGGTTCTGGTAAAACAACGACACTTTATTCGGCCTTGAAACAGATCAACCATGTTGGAACCAATATTATGACCGCTGAAGATCCGGTCGAGTTCAACTTTGATGGCATCAATCAGGTTGCGGTTAAATCTGATATCGGCCTGACTTTTGCCGCGTCATTACGATCTTTTTTACGACAGGATCCAGATGTTATAATGGTTGGTGAGATTCGTGATGGTGAAACAGCCGAGATTGCCATTCGTGCGGCATTGACCGGTCACCTTGTTTTCTCAACTTTGCATACCAACGATGCACCATCGTCGATAAATCGTCTTATTGATATGGATGTTCCTAATTACCTTGTTTCATCAGCTACCAGATTGATTATGGCTCAGCGTATGACAAAGAAAATTTGTGTTAATTGCAAAGAAGAAATTCAGCTGACTGAAAAACAGCTCAATTCCCTGCATGTGCCGGAAGAAATGCTTAAGAATATCAAGGCTTTTAAGGGTGTTGGATGTGCTGAATGCGGCGAAACTGGTCGAGCCGGACGAACCGGTATCTATGAAGTGATGCCAATTTCTGATGAAATTGAGCAGTTAATTTTGGCAAAGGCCACAGACACCGAAATCCGAGATGTTGCTGTTAAGGAGGGAATGAGAACCCTTAGAGTAGCGGCCGTAGAAAAAATGATTAATGGTGTTATTTCCTATGATGAAGTCCTCTCAGTTACCTGATTAATTATCTATTTTTAAGTTGTTTGCATTCCCCAAGTGAGCCTGTCTCAGCAAGTTACATATATATTATTATAATTTATCTATAAAGGTTTCAACGAGTTTACCGATATAATAGAAAAGATAGATTTATGCCTGCAAACCTTCTTTTTTGGAGATAATAAACTATGGTTGGTCTTCGTGAACTTTTGGAAGAAATGGTCAAAGCTGATGCTTCTGATCTTCATCTAACGGTTGGTTCGCCGCCTGTAATTCGAGTTGATG
>JAAERC010000990.1 GCA_024230695.1 Candidatus Zixiibacteriota bacterium | reverse complement strand
CCTTAATACGGCATTACTTGGCGATCCGGATTCTGATGCAAAAATATGAATAATGGTATCTTCAAAGGTTCCATTATCATACAATTGGAAAGTTGCATATGGCCAAGTCCAGTCACCACCACCTTGAGCAAAGTCATCATGCAGACATGAAGTATCTACGCCCTGCTTATAGCCCCAGGTGCCAGCACCTTTAGTTTGATCCGGCCAAATCACTGGAGAATAGTTATATGGGGAGAGACCATCAGCATCATAGTGGTTATATACTAAACCACGGCCATCTGACATAGCGTCAAGGCCGCAATAACCTGATCTTTCACCAGAAGCGTGAAGATCATCACCACCAAAGTTAGTATATGCATCCCATTTCAGAGTACCAGTGGAGGCATCCCAGAATTGATATGCTGTTAGACGAACACCAGCGCCAATTACTGGATTAGAAGCATTCTTCTTCATCCATGCAACATGAATATCGTTGCTACCACGCCAGGCAACCTGTCTTGTGGTTCGGCCATTATGCTGATAATCATAAGTCGTCAGACCCATGGTCATACCAACACCTGGGCCAGGATCAACGACACCACGCTGATCGAAACCTAAGTTACGAGGGGCATCACCAAAATAAGCATTTGGATCACCCGGGCCGGCATCATCCGCGCCCATATTTTTATTTGCTGGCCATTCCTTAGCGATACCATGCGGAAGAGTCGGATGCTGATCAATGCGTTCTATCAGCTGTTCTACAGTAGCATCCTGTTTTATTGCTTTGTCATCTTCTGCAAATGCGGAACCTGCAAGAAAAGCAAATGTTAACAAGGAGAGAAACAAAATCTGCCCAAATTTCCTTGTCATCTCTGCGCTCCTTTCAAAATTCTTAATAATTCCCAACTTATTCCTAATAAATAAGCTAACTTAATTTCTGCAAAAAACAATTTTTACAGTGTGGTTGCATAGCAGTAATTACTGCATGCTAAATGTTGGCTCGAGCAACCACCTCCCTTCAAAACATTATTAAATTTATTAAAACTAATAACATGTTTATGTCTTATGACGTTTTACTGAATAAGTCAAATTTAATCAAGTTACTTTTGATTTAATAGCCAAGTATTTAGTGCTCTAATGTTTCAAATAACATAAACAAAACAACTCAGCAAGTGAGGTTCATATGAGACCCGTAATAGGGTCCAAAACTTTTTATCTCCAAAAACTTGTAGCATCAACAAGATAACGGCAAAGGGTTATTTTGTCAAGATTTATTAAGTATTAAATTAATAATTATTTTATCAAAATATTATAAAAATTGTTTTAATAATTAAAAAAGGCGGCAATATTTCAACATATTGCCGCCCAAAAAAGATTGACTATTTTTTATGACTATTTCTGGGGAGGAGGGCCCTTCTTGTAGAAATAGCGTACTAGATACTCAGCATCCAATATATTTATATCTGAGTCATAGTTTACATCTGTTGCTTCAACTGAAGCAGGGGCCTGACCATCCTTATACAAATAGTTTAGAATATATAAAATATCTGACATATCAAGAATATTGTCAGAATTGGCATCTCCTCTCAGGAAATCCACAACCTCATAGGTTACACTGACTTCGTCAAAAGCTGAACTTGGATCAGTTACAGTAAAGGTCAAACTATACACATCGCCTATTTGTGCGGCTTGAGGCGAGAACACAAATGCGGCAGAACCATCGCCATTATCAGTAAATGTAGAATTTAATGGGATTGAATTATATGAAATAACTATTGGATCCAATTCAGGATCAAAGGCGACAAAATTAGTCGTATGCACTTCTCCTGAGACAACCGGTTGGTTCGTCGGTAGTGACATCGTGAAATATGGCGCCTGATTTCCTTCCTCAGTAACCGTAATTGTTGTGGTAACCCGTGTCTCCAAAACGCCATCGGAGGTTACAAAATCAACTAAATAAACACCT
>JAAERC010000989.1 GCA_024230695.1 Candidatus Zixiibacteriota bacterium | reverse complement strand
TCGGCGACCGTAGATGAATGTAAAAGGGGCAGCTGAAGAACCTATGGTTTCTGTGGCCCATATATATTGATTTGACAATTTTATCAAAGGTGTGGTGCGATGTTTTCTTGGTCTTTTTTTATCATACAACCCTGACAATTCTTTTAGTGTGGGCATACGCCAGTCACTATACCCGCCACCATTAAATTTTTGACAATAAGAATGAGCATCATGCCAATTTATCTTACTACCGTTGTCCTTTGAAGCCCACATCAAATTGGTTTTAGTATCTGTAATTGTACCATTTCGATGATCGATGAACCTGGTTTGTCTCTCTTCTCCAAAATCCTTTTTCTGAATACTAATCAATAAGGAAATCATAATAAGAGTAAAAACAAATGCTAAAAATATTTTTTTCATTCTTTACATATTAGTCCAAAGATTTTTTAGAACCAATTGATTTATCTTTTTTAAAGCTATCCTAAAAAAGATAGCAATATTGATGCCATGAAGAGCAATGATAAAAAATCATAATATTTACAATGGCATCAATTATTAGCTCAAATTACCAGTGATGCATTATTTTGGTATCTTTGAGGATTTCGGTCTCTATATACTTCTGCTTTGGATAATATTAATTGAGTAGATTTTGCATAAGAAACAACCCAAATAATCTCTTGACCCATCAATGTATAGTTTGTATATTCTTGATAATCAAACGCGCATCCTGATTTGATACTACATCGTTTTAAATTGTACTCTCGACCTATTCAACATTTTCTTATTTGTTAAGTTCTGTAACAGTCAACTCCAAAGACAAGGTGACTAAATGGCCACAGAACAAAAAGCTATAAGAAAACTCAGTGCCATCCTTAGTGCTGATGTCAAAGGTTACAGCCGCCTGATGACAGAAGATGAAGCCTATACTATCAAAACACTCAAAGAATACCGGAAGATCATGTCAGGTATTATTACACAGCACTCTGGACGAATTGTTGATGAGCCTGGTGATAATATTATGGCTGAGTTTGCAAGTGTCGTAAATGCCGTTCAATGTGCTGTAGAAATTCAAACTGCATTGAAATCCAAAAATACTGACATTCCTTATGATAAAAAATTGAAATTCAGAATTGGGGTAAACATCGGTGATGTAGTTCAGGACGGAGACAGCCTGTACGGTGAAGGGATCAACATTGCAGCCCGTATTGAAGGATTAGCTGACCCTGGAGGGGTATGTATTTCAAGAGGTGCTTATGATCATATCAGGAACAAGCTTAAACTTGGATATGAATATACTGGCGAACATGCCGTAAAAAATATCAAACACCCGGTAAGAGTTTACAAGATTCTGATGGAACCGGAAGATGCCGGCAAACTTATCGGAGAGAAACCAAAATATACAGCAGGTAAATGGATCTGGCCTGCAATTGTGGCTGCAACGATTATTCTAACTTTAATTGGCTATCAACTATATCAAAACTTATCAGCACCTGAATTTGAACCTGCTTCTGTGGAGGATATGTCATTACCATTGCCTGATAAGCCGTCCATTGCTGTACTTGCTTTCGACAACATGACCGGAGATCCTTCTCAGGAGTATTTCAGCGATGGGATTGCAGAAGAAATCATCACCGTTCTATCCATGGTCGATAAGCTCTTTGTAATTGCCAGAAACTCATCGTTTTTCTATAAAGGAAAATCTATCAAAATTCAGAAAATAAGTGAAGAACTTGGTGTAAGATATGTTTTGGAAGGAAGTGTTAGAAGATCTGGTAACAGTGTGCGCGTCACCGCCCAGCTAATTGACGCTATTAAGGGGCAGCACATATGGGCCAAAAGCTATGATCATGATTTTAAAGATATCTTTAAAATCCAAGATGAAATTTCAGTGAGAGTAGTATCGAGTCTCCAGAT
>JAAERC010000988.1 GCA_024230695.1 Candidatus Zixiibacteriota bacterium | reverse complement strand
TACAATAAATCTGGCCGGACTTGATATTGAAATGAATTTTGATAAAATAAAGCCGTTGCTTGGATATATGCCTCAGAATTTCTCGCTCTATCCAGATTTATCAGTTGAGGAGAATCTTCATTTTTATGCCGGACTTTTTGGACTGACGAAAAACGAATATGAACAAAAGAAAACTGCTCTTTATCAGTTTTCGGGATTAGGCCCCTTTGCCAAACGACGGGCAGGGAAACTTTCCGGTGGTATGAAACAAAAACTGGCTCTAAGCTGCAATTTGATACATGATCCCAAAATACTTATTTTAGATGAGCCAACAACCGGGGTGGACCCGGTTTCGCGTCGTCAATTCTGGAATATACTTAAAAAACTTAAAAATGATGGGGCAACAATAATTGTTTCGACGCCATATATGGATGAAGTGGCTCTGGCCGATCGGGCGGTATTTATGCATAATGGACAAAAATTGATTGAGGGAAAACCAGACGAATTACTAAAACATTTCAAAAGTAATATTTATAATATCAAAGCGATTCCATCGTCCAAACTTATGGCGCAACTTAATCAAATCGACGGGATAACACCGCGCCGTTTTGGTTCATCAATACATCTTTACTCCGACCCACAACTTAAAATGGAAAAGCATTATGACAGATTAGCGACTCTTGGAATAAAAACCAATTCGATATCACCAATTAAACCGGAACTCGAAGATCTATTTATCCAACTGATGGAGCAATCGGATGTCTGACGCAGTTACCATAAATAAACTGACAAAAAAGTTTGGTGATTTCACGGCGGTCGATCAAATCAGTCTCAATGTTGGCGAGGGTGAAGTATTTGGATTTTTGGGTGCCAATGGAGCAGGCAAAACAACCGCGATCAGAATGCTCTGCGGTTTGCTTCTGCCGACATCCGGAAATGGTACAGTCGGCGGTTATGATATTTATCGGGATAATGAAAATATCAAAAAAACCATTGGTTATATGTCGCAAAAATTTTCATTGTATGGTGATCTCACCGCTTATGAAAATCTCTGGTTTTACGGTTCCGTGTATCAAATAAAGAAAAAAGTATTAAAAGATCGTATCAATGAACTATCTGATGAATTGGGTTTAAAGGAGTTTTTGGATCGACCATCCGAAAACCTTCCGCTTGGATGGCGTCAGCGGTTGGCTCTGGCCGCATCGGTTTTGCACCGACCAAAGATTCTATTTCTCGATGAACCAACCGGCGGAGTCGATCCGGTTTTCAGACGGCGTTTTTGGGGAATGTTATATGATCTGGCCGATAAGGGAACGACACTGTTTGTAACTACTCATTATATGGATGAAGCCGAGTATTGTCATCGAATATCAATTATGCATCATGGTAAAATCGTTGAACTTGGTAACCCTGCGGAATTGATAAAAAAACATCAGCAACCGAATCTGGAAGAATTATTTGTCCAGTTGATCTCAATGAGAGACGGGATATCCACTGATGTATAAATTAAAGTTTATAGCTCAAAAAGAAATCCGGCATATTTTACGCGATTCCCGATCATTGATGATTGCCATACTGATGCCAATCGCGATGACATTGCTTTATGGTTATGCCATTAATCTGGATTTGAAAAATATTAAACTGGCAATATTAGATTTTGATAACACTTCGGCATCCAGTGATCTGATCGGACGGTTTTACAATTCGGGGTATTTTATAGAGGCGACCGACCCGGTCACAATCGATGAGCCCGAAATGATTTTAAAAAAAGGGCAGGCCAATGCTGTCTTGATTATCAAAGCCGGTCTGGGTGAGGCAATACAGAAATTAAAAAGCATACGGAGTACAAATACAGTATCGGTGGATAAATATGAACTTGGGCTGATAGTCGATGGTGCCGATGCCAATATGGCCGCCGCCGCCGGAAGCTATTCCAGTATCATTGTCTCACAGGTCATCAAAGATAATCTGCCGCCTCAATTTGAACTGCCCGGGATAAGAATCTCAAAACAGATATTTTATAATCCTGATTTGAAATCATCTCACTTTTTTGTTCCCGGTCTGATAGCGATTATTTTGATGATGATCTCCGCCCTCCTGACCTCGGTAACTATTGCTCGTGAAAAAGAG
>JAAERC010000987.1 GCA_024230695.1 Candidatus Zixiibacteriota bacterium | reverse complement strand
GTTGTATAATCAATAAGAGCCGAACGATATTCACCTTTGGCCATTCTGGCCCCGGCCCGTCCGGCCAGAGCGGTAGTATTATTTTTAGAATATTTTAAAGCCGAGGTGAACTGAGAAATCGACAATCCATTCTGATTTTTGAATTTATATATTTCACCAACCCGAATATAATCAGAGGAGGCCTTTTCATTTTCACCAATTGCAACATAACTTTGAGCTCTTTTTGTGTAAGCATCAACATGATTTGGAGATAACTCAATTGCCTTATTTAGTTCGCTTATTGCCAACTTATAGTTTTTCGAATCAAATGCATCATTGCCAAGATTGAAATATTCATTTGCGGTTAATGGCTGTTCGGTATCAGAAGCTTTTCGGGATAGATTTACCTTTACCGTTTTAGTTTTGTTTTTTGAAACAGTTACAATTTCAGTATATTCAGTATAACCCGATTTTGACACTTGTATTTTGCGTTTACCAGATTTGATTTTTGTGAATGTACTGTTGCCTGCTCCAAGCGTTTTACCATCAACAACAAATTTGGCGCCCTCAATATTTGCGGCCAATTTTATTTTTCCATAGCCGGAAGATTTGCTTTTGCCTGAGGTCTTTTTCTTCTTTGTCTTTTTGGCCGTTGTATTCTTTTTTGCAGGGGTCGGAGGAGGTTGGTTTTGTTCAGTTATTGCCTGATTGGCACTATATTCAATTTCATCTTCAATCAATCTAAAATCACCAAAACTTCGCGTAATTAGTGATCCCGAGGTAACAGTGATATTTTCTCTACCCTCAAGATCATCTTCCAGGCTGTAAATCAATTCATAGGAACCGGTTGGAATATCATCAAAACGGAAGAATCCCTGGGCATTTGATGTCACCGACTTATCGAGTTCCGGGATGTAAATACTGGCTCCGCTTAAATATGGCTGTCCATTTCCATCGAGAACAACTCCCACAATTTGACCTTCACCCGGAAGTGCCGGTCCAATTATTTGAGACCCGATTACTATAGACAATAAAACAAATACCGCCGCCATACTGATAAGCTTAACCTTTTTGCTGATACGATAGGGTTTCAGGCGGTATGGCTTATTCTTAAAAACTACTTCATCGTTTTCATGCAGGAATGGGGTTCCGACTAACTGAATTATATTTTTATGGAAGTGCGCTATTCCTCTTACTCGCGCTGATTTGGTGATCTTGGAGTCGGATGTTTGAGGTTCGTTTATATTTGATTTATTTGCATTATTAGCTTTTTGTGAAACATGCTTAATCGGCTTGGATGATTCTTTTTTATTGCTATCCATTTCCGAACGCCTTTTTGAAAAATCTTTTGCTGAAGGGGGAACATCAGATTTTTTTGGAGTGTTTGGGTTTTGAGGTGGAGTTGGCTTTTCAGTTTTGGGTGATGAACTCCAATCAACACTGAATTGATCCGATTGCTGTGATTCGTCTGGTGTGGGAGAATCAGGGGTTTGAGGTTCGTTTATATTTGATTTATTTGCATTATTAGCTTTTTGTGAAACATGCTTAATCGGCTTGGATGATTCTTTTTTATTGCTATCCATTTCCGAACGCCTTTTTGAAAAAT
>JAAERC010000986.1 GCA_024230695.1 Candidatus Zixiibacteriota bacterium | reverse complement strand
CTTCGATGCGACACAACGGCAGTAAATCCTGCTTTTTTGGCCATCTCTATTGTATCAAGCGTTTCTGTAAGGGTACCTATCTGATTAAGCTTTATCAAAACCGAATTAGACGCTCCCTCTTTGATTCCCCGTTCGAGTCGTTTAGGATTAGTCACATAAAGATCATCACCCACTATCTGAACCTTCTTGCCAAGTTTCTCAGTCATTAATTTCCATCCCGCCCAATCATCCTCGGCCAAACCATCTTCTATTGAAATAATCGGATATTTTTTAATCAAATCGGCGTAATAATCAACCATTTTCTCCATAGTCAATTTTCTGCCTTCACCCTTAAGATGATAGATCTTCTTTTTAGAATCATAAAACTCAGTTGAGGCCGGATCAAGGGCCAGAAAAATATCTTTCCCAGCCTTATAACCCGAAATATCAATCGCCTTCATAATTATTTCAAGCGCCTCTTCGTTTGATTTTAGATCAGGCGCAAAACCGCCTTCGTCACCCACTGCCGTATTATATCCTTTTTTCTTTAATACTTTTTTCAGATTACCAAATATCTCAGCACCCATCATCAATGCCTGAGAAAATGATTTTGCACCGGCTGGCATTATCATAAATTCCTGTAGATCAACATTATTGTCGGCATGTTCTCCACCATTGAGAATATTCATCATCGGTAGCGGCAGTTGCTTACAATTTACACCGCCGATATATTCATAAAGATACCGGCCAACCGATTGAGCCGCCGCACGAGGGGTTGCTAACGAAACACCAAGAATAGCATTGGCACCCATATTCCCTTTATTTTCGGTCCCATCAAGTTTGATAAGAAAATTATCCAGAGTGACCTGATCGTACGGATCAAGATTGTTTGACAAAATCGCCGGCGCAATTTTCTCATTAACATTTTTAACAGCTTTTAAAACAGATTTACCAAAATACTGCTTTTTATTGCCATCCCGAAGCTCTACCGCTTCATAACTCCCGGTTGAGGCACCCGATGGTACAGCCGCCCGGCCTAATGAACCATCGCTAAGAACAACATCAACTTCCACTGTTGGTGTTCCACGTGAATCAAGAATTTGACGAGCTACAATATAATCAAAATCAGACATCCTGCCAACCTTCCCTTTTACGATTTATATTTTTTTAAAATCTAAATTTTGACAATATCAATGGCAATATAAAAATATTTCTGATCCCCAAATTAATCCTTTTCCCTGAAATACACCGAAATTATTACAGACAGATCCAAAAAATAGTTATAGCAAACTCATATTAAAACGTATATTTTGTTTAATGTGGAAGGCAAGTTGAATAAAAATATTAACAAAATCAAACAAGCGGTGATTCTGGCGGGCGGTAAAGGAAAAAGACTCCTACCCTACACCAAAATTCTGCCTAAACCATTATTCCCGGTTGGTGACAAACCAATTATTGAAATATTACTGCACCAATTGGCCAAGGCCGGAATAAAAGATGTTATTTTGGCGGTCGGGCATCAGGCCGATCTTATTAAGGTTATTTTAGGCAACGGTTCTCAATTTGGCTTGAAAATCAGCTATTCATTAGAAAAAACACCACTTGGGACAGCCGCGCCTTTAAAAAAGATCAAATCATTGGATAAGAATTTTCTGGTATTAAATGGAGATATTCTCACTGATTTGTCTTTTCCTGATTTTATTAAAACTCATTTAAAATCAAAATCTCCGGCAACAGTGGCCGCTTTCAAACGATCAGTAAAAGTTGATTTTGGAGTAATTTCAGCAGTAAAACACAAAATAAACAAATATTATGAGAAACCGACGCATCGGTATCTCGTTTCGATGGGGATATATGCCTTTAATCGTGATATTATCAAATATATCCCAAACGGGAAATTTGATTTTCCGCAACTTGTGAACAAACTAATAAAACTGGGGCAGAATCCATCAATTTATCCCTATAATGGCACTTGGTTAGATATAGGGCGCCCAACAGATTGGGAAAAAGCCGATAAGCTTTTTCAGCGGAAACCCAAGCTTTTTTTATAGGTAGAAGGCTCAGAAATATTTGCCACTGCCGATATAAAATATATATATTGAATTTAAGGAAGGACAACAAATTATGAAATATCTGGTTACTGGCGGCGCAGGGTTTATCGGTAGCAATATCGCTCACGAACTTATTAAAAGAGGCGAGCAGGTCAGAATTATTGACAATTTCTCAACCGGCCTTAAATCAAATATTATCGATATTTGGGATTCGATCGAACTTATCGATGGTGATATCCGTGATTTCTGGACGATGCGTGATGCCACTGAGGGTGTTGATTATGTTCTTCATCAGGCCGCTTTGCCATCGGTACCCCGTTCGATCTCCAATCCTTTAACGTCAAATAGTGTCAATATCGACGGCACCTTGAATGTATTAGAATCCTCCCGGCAGGCCAATGTCAGGCGAGTAGTGATGGCTTCATCATCATCGGTTTATGGTGATACTCCGGTATTGCCAAAACATGAGGAGATGAAACGAAATCCATTATCGCCTTATGCTGTGACCAAGATGACCAATGAAGAATACGCTCGTGTGTATTATGAACTATATGGTCTGGAAACTGTCTGTATGCGATATTTTAATATCTTTGGACCACGACAGGATCCTAATTCGCAATACTCGGCGGTTATTCCATTATTTATTATGGCCCTGAATTCGGGAACATCACCAACCGTTTTTGGCAATGGTGAGCAATCCCGCGATTTTACTTATATTGATAATACAGTTAGTGCCAATTTACTGGCCCTTACAGCCGAAGCCGCTCCCGGTAAGGCATATAATGTTGCCTGCGGTGGACAGTTTACGCTTAATACCTTGCTCGATGAGCTCAGAGATATTCTTGGAGTCGATACCAAGGCAAAATATGATCCACCCCGCCAAGGTGATATCCTTCATTCGTTTGCCGATATCTCAAAAGCCGAAAACGATCTGAATTATGAAGTCCTTGTCTCTTTTAAAGACGGGCTGAAAAAGACTGTTAATTGGTTTTTGAATAAAGCAAGTTCGGAAACACCAAGCGGCGGGATTCAAATCGGTTAGTCATCAAATAGATCATCGAATTTTTTCTTTTTATCATCTTTTGATTCGATATCTCTAATTACGCGTCCGCCCGATTGTATCGCCTGACGAACCTGATAATAATCACAGAAATTTGATTTTTCTTTGTTTGGTATTGGGGTATCGATATGCTCGCGGCATTGTGAGCGGGACATCGGATCGAAAAAGCGACAACCCCGGCAACATCGCAGATCGGCGAGACATTTATCGCAGGCATCAGCGCGCATCACTTTGCCCTCTAACCCAGTCGACTGCCCGCAGTTCCAACATATCAATCCAGCCATGATATTTTTCCCTTTTTGTTATAAATCATACTGTCTTTTCTATCAAATCTCATTATTGAAATATAATAGTGATGTCGATTTAAGCAAATCATATTATTTAGGTGATTTTCTCCCATTTCGTGTTGTCGGGTCGCCACACCCGACAATACTGGTAACGCTCCCAACGGACGAGGAATTGCGCAATTCATCTTTATATGTTCCAATCACTTAACCCACGACCCTTCGTTTTTCTCAGGATTTACAACAAGCCGTGGGGCACCCCAAATTACTGCACTCACGGAAATCGTTGTAAGCTATAGGGTCATATAGAAATACAGCGAAAATGGGTTCGTTTTGTCAAAAACGTGTTTTGGGACAATTTCTTTGTAGTAAAATTGTAATTATTGTTAACCTTTTCAATTTTCAATTTCTGTATAATTACTCATATACAGAATAAGAACGGTTTGAATCAACATTAGTTTGGTGGGGATTTTGTTTGTGGTTCTGCCCTTTGGCAGTGGGTTTACCCTACTTCACATTTAAAGACATGGGGCTGCCCAATCTAATCCTTCACGCAGCGGACTGAAAAACCATAACGCTGATCGTAGTAGTAATGGTAAATTTGGGAGTAATTATGATCCAGGATACGGTGCCACTCATTACTACCTTTGTTCTCAGCAGAAGACCAAAAACCTGAGCGGAAACCAAAATTCATAAAAACACCGTTAATGAAGCGATAACCGCCGGGTAGGGCAGTGAAACGACTTTCGTTTGTAGCACCGGCATTAGGACTACCCCAATGCGCTGTGCCTGTTTCTTTTAACTTCCCGCCTTCATCTGTGCCCCGCCAGCCTGTGGCATCAGCTTCGGCTTGACTCATGCCAAGATAAATCTCCATTTGTTTCCATTCCTCATCAGTCGGTACATGCCAGCCTTCAGGGGCTATATTCCTGCTGTCGTTCACTGAGTACCCGTTGTATAATCGACCATAAACAGCAATCATCTCTTCATCGTCATAATAGTTGCAATATCCTCCTGAAGACAGCCCCGACCACACCTCGCCTTCGGGCACATTGGGAATGGTGTCACCATTACGGTAGCGTGTTACTTTCAAATTGTCGGCCATCCAGATTTGCGTCCCTATAGTTATTATTTCGTAAACATTGCCATCTATATCGGTTATGGTATTTGTGGAAAATAGATATTGATTGCCGTATCCGGTGCCCAAACTATTGGTGGCATATGCTCTCACATAATAGAATGAGTTTATTTCCAATCCGATGATGGAACTTATAAAACCACCAGTCCCGGCGCCATCAATTGTCTTGTTATCGGCTGTCGTCGGTTCCGGATCTGTACTCCAGCAAATCCCTCGGGCGGTCACCTCGGCATTACCATCAAATGTAATAGTTCCACCACATATGGCCGTTGTTTCGGTTATGATATTAACCGCGGCAGTGGTTAATACCGGTAGGACAGGAAATGTTGAAAATTGTACTATCTCGCCATAGCCGGTGCCTGCGCCAATAGTGGCATAAGCCCTCGTGTAATAAATTGTACTTGCGGTCAAATCGGTAAGGGAACTGGTGAAACTGCCGGACCCTGTTCCATCGGTAGTTTTATTATCGGCTACGGTGGGTAATGGATTCGTGCTCCAGCAAACCCCTCGCGCAGTTATGGTACCTCCAGCATCATAGGTAATGGTTCCGCCACATTCGGCCGTAGTTTCCGTTATATCGCTGATGTCTGCGGTAGTCAATATCGGTACAACCGGAATTGTCGTGAACGATTTTACCTCACCATAGGCTGTGCCAGCGGTATTGGTGGCGTAAGCTCTAATATAATAAACTGTGCTTTTTGTCAAGCCGATAAGGGAACTTGCAAACCCACCGGTTCCGGTGCCATCGACAGTCTTATAATCGGCCGTCGTTGGTGTTGGATCTATACTCCAGCATACGCCCCGAGCGATCACAGTTGCTCCGCCATCGGAAGTTATAGTTCCACCGCATTCGGCCGTCGTTTCGGTTATAGCACTAATATCTTCGGTAGTTAATACTGGTAATATCGGAGAGGATGTAAATGACAGAACATCACCATAGCCCGTGCCGGCACGATTGGTAGCAAAGGCCCGTACATAATAAGAGGTATTTCCAGTCAAATCAGTAATGGTGATTTTAAAATCTACGGCTCCTGAACTATCAATGATCATATTATCCGCCACTGTGGGTGCCGGATAAATGCTCCAGCATACGCCGTTGGCGGTTATGAATGCTCCGCCATCGGATGTAATTGTTCCTCCGCATTTGGCCGATGTCTTTGATATGTCGCTGACATCAGAAGTGGTTATTAGAGGTACTGAAACATCTTTAACGCACCGTACCGATAAACCTTTGAACTTTTGGAAATATCTGCGCCAGATGCTTGAATAATTATTATACAAGCGACGGCCCAATCCGGTGATATTATCCCATCTATTAGAAGTCCAAAAGTAGGCACTAGTACGAAAAGATCTTGCGAATCCGTGGGCCCCACCGGGTAGCGCCGTAAAACCGCTTTCATTGGTAGCACCAGCATTGGGACTGGCCCAATGGGTTGTCCCGCTTTCCTTAATTTTCCCGCCTTCATCAGTACCGCGCCAATCATATCCTAAGGCCTCTTCTTCACTCATGCCAAGATCCATTTCCAAATGCCTCCAATCAGGATCCGTCGGCACATGCCAGCCTTCAGGCGCTATGTTTCGGTCATCGTTGACGGCATACCAGTTATATAATAGACCATAAACGGAATCATTGGCATTATCTTGATTGCAGCTAATATAGGCTCCGGTAGTAAGGGCTTCCCATTCGCTATTGTTAGTTACATTTGGTATCGTATCGCCATTGCTATAGCGCGTGACATTCAGGTTCCTGGTCAGCCATACTTGCGACCCAATAGTTACCATCTCGTAAACATTGCCGTCAATATCGGTTACGGTGTTGGATGAATATAAATATTGATTGCCGTATGTTAGGCCGATATTATTGATAGCATACGCTCTAATATAATAGAAGGTGCCAGCTGTCAAACCAGTAATAGAGCTAGTAAAACTGCCCGACCCTACGCCATCGGAGGTTTTGTTATCAGCCACAGTTGGAGTTGGATTTATGCTCCAGCATACGCCGCGATCGGTTATGGTTGCTCCACCATCAAATATAATATTTCCACCGCTTTTAGCCATGGTTTCAGTTATGATAACAACTGGGGCGGTGGATATGATCGGCTGTATTGGAAATGTCAAAAATGACACTTCCTCGCCATAGGCGGTGCCGACACTATTAGTAGCATAAGCCCTTACATGATAAGTAGTACTTTTTATCAAGCCGGATATGGAACTTGTAAAACTACCAACTCCCGTGCCATCGGTTGATTTATTATCATCCACAGTCGGCATTGGAGCTATGCTCCAGCATACCCCGCGAGCGGTTATGACCGCTCCGCCATCAGCGGTAATGGTTCCGCCGCATTCTGCAGTATTTTCCGATAGAACTGTGGCCGATGCTGTTGTTAGTGCCGGCAATATTGGAAGTGTCTTAAATGATAAAATCGCACCATAGCTGGTACCCATACTATTGGTAGCATAGGCCCTTACATAATAATTGATGCCAGCAGTCAAGCCAGTGATGGAACTGCTAAAACTACCGATCCCCATGCCGTCGGCCGTTTTTTTATTAGCCACCGTCGGTGTCGGATCTGTACTCCAGCATACTCCGCGAGCGTACACATCCCCGCCATCATCGTCTGAAATATTTCCTCCACATTCAGCAGTCGTTGTCGTTATGGCACTAACAGGGTTGGTAATTAATACCGGTGGGTCAAAATCTTTTACACATCGAATTGACAAACCTTTACTTTCATAAGCTTCGCAGTGGTAAATTCTTGCATTTCCGTATGACAACTTTCGGCTCCCTCCCCACATGAAATCAATAACAGTACTATTCCAGAAGTAGGCGTAATCTCCCATATCGAGGAAATCTCCGTACCAATCGCGGTAACCTCCTGGTCGTGCAGAAAAGCCGATTTCGTCAGTGGCGCCGGCATTAGGTGTGGTCCAATGATCGGTCCCGATTTCTTTTAATTTCCCGCCTTCATCAGTACCAAGCTCCCCACAAAAAAATATCGAGAGACTATCTAATACATCCTGGCTCACACCAAGATACTTTTCCAATTGTCTCCACTCATATTCTGACGGCAGATGCCAGCCCTTGGGGGCTATTTTCTTGACGCTATGTGCCGCACGCCTGGTATATAACCGGCCATAAGTAGCAACATTATTTGCATTGTTATCATAGTTGCAGTACGCTGCTTTGGGCTGGTATTGCATCATTTCCCAGTCATAGCGATTTCCTATGCCAAGAATAGGTTCGCCATTGCTATAATATGTAGTCTTAAGATTCTCGGCCATCCAAACCTGCGTCCCAATCCTAACGGTCTGGTAAGAATTACCCTCAATATCGAAAAGCGTGTTTGATGAAAATTTATATTGATTGCCATAAGCGGTGCCGATGCTACTGGTGGCGTAAGCTCTTACATAATAACTTGTGTCGGGTGTTAAATCGGTCATTAAACTTGAAAAAACGCCTATCCCTGAGCCGCTGACGACCTTATCATCGGCTATAGTTGGTAATGGGCTTGTGCCCCAGCATATTCCGCGAGCGGTCACCTGTTCGCCACCGTCTGATGTAATATATCCGCCGCTTTTTGCCGTGGTCAGCTCTATGTAAGCAACAACGGCCGTGGTCAATATCGGCAGGGTCTTAGTGGTGTTAAATATTATAGTTTCACCATAGCTGGTTCCCATAAAATTGGTCGCGTAGGCCTTCATATAATATTTCGTGTTAGCGGTTAAATCTGTGACGGAACTGATGAAATTACCGACGCCCGCTCCATCAATGGTTTTATTATCGTCCACCGAAAATATCGGATCTGTACTCCAGCATACGCCGCGGGCCGTTACCGATGGTCCGCCATTAGAGGTAATTGTACCCCCGCATTTTACCGTTGTTTCTGTTATATCGCTGACACCAGTAGTGGTTAATATAGGCGGTCTTACATCAGAAGCATCCTTAACGCACCGAATCGAAAGGCCGCAAAATTTCTTGTAGGCGATGCGGTGGACATCGGTCATACTGCCATACAAGACGCGACTCCAGGCACGATCATTTCCGTCCTCGTTAAGAGACCAGAAAAAGGCATCGACCCGATAGTATTTGAAGTCGCCATACTGAGCGCAACTGCGGCAACCACCCCCTCTTGCAGAAAAGCCGCTTTCATTGGTCGCATTGGTGAGATTGTACCACCAGTCTTCGGTTTCTTTCATTTTCCCGCCGGCAACAGCATCACCGCCAAGATAATCTATTAACTCCTGCCACTCTTCATCGGTCGGTAAATGCCAGCCTTCCGGCGCTAAATTTCGGCTATCATTTACAGTATACCAATTATAAAATCGGCCATAAATGTTGCTCCAATGATAAACATTATTCCATGTACAATAAGCCCCGGTTAAGAGTGCCCACCATTCACCACTGTATATTACTTCGGGTATGAGATCGCCATTGCGGTAATGGGTCACCTTCAGATTCTCAGCCATCCACATCTGGTTTCCGATAAATATTGTTTTATAAACATTGCCATCTATGTCCATCACTTTGCCACAAATCGGTTCAGGGCCATCTTTATATTTATATTCAATAATATCGATTATATCCAGAATGTCGATGTGGCCGTCGCTATTAACATCAGCCGCTTCTGTTAGATCAGGAGCCGGACCACCTCTATATTTGTAATTTATCAAGAATACTATATCACTAACATCAATGCTTCCGTCTCTATTGATGTCACCACAATCACTCGAAAATAACTCAGGCGCACTAAAAAATATGAAAATACTTACTAATGTTATTAGTAATCGTTTCATAGTTTACCCCCACAGATTTGCCCCGATTTTTAGATACTCTTAAAAAATATTCTATTTTTTTGATGCCTTATACTCTTTTATTCGAAATACGACGCGATGCCAGACTCATTAAAAAGATAGGCGAAATTACTTGTTTGTCAATATAATTAAATTCGAGCCGTATATAGAATTCTCCATTCAAATGAGCTTGGACAAATTCCTTATCAATACAATATTTTTTTCGACGGATTATAACAAATAAGTAGACATTTAAGTAAAATATGATAATCAACTATCAACCGGTTAGGAAAAACGTTTAAGGCATTTGGAAAGATAAAAAACAATTGGGAATCAGTAACAGACAATTACCGGGAGCACAAAAAAATAGGGGAGCCCGCCTCCCCTCACGACTACGGGCTCCCCTTGCCTCGAGAAAAGAACGTATTGCCTTGGAAGGCAACACTAAGAACGCCGAACAACAAAGGAATTTTGCTTATTTATATTTTACATACCGTCAACCATACATCAATATGTAGCAAGAGCAGTGCCCGACTTAACTCGAGCAGGGACAAAATATCCTATCTGCTTATTTTACATATACTTAAAAGCCAAAATATAATTAAACGCCAAAAACATGATTTCTGAAATTCGTATGATCATACGAATTTGTATTTGGAAATCCTGCTAAACTCATTTAAATCAACATAATTATTAATACGAAGAAATATATAGTAATCGTATAGAACTACGATGTGGGTAATTAAAACGCCGGAGCAGATGTGAACATCTGCCGCGCACAAGGACATACACCAACCACGGAAAAATCTATCCAACTATAAAACTATGGTATCATCTCTTTTGGGACCAGTGGAAATTAACTCAATCCCAACACCAAGACTATCAGCCATATACTTCACATATTTTTGGGCCTTTTCAGGCAGATCATCAAATTTTGTGAGTCCGGCTGTTGGTTTATCCCAACCATCAATTTCTTCATAAACCGGTTTGATATCCCAGAGGTCAGAAAGATCAAGTGGGACCTCAGTCAAAATATCACCATTTAGTTTATATCCAGTACAGACTTTAATTTTTTTAAAACCATCAAGGACATCGAGTTTGGTTATCGCTATCTTATCCACTCCATTTATCCGGCAGGCATGTTTCAGGGAAACGAAATCGAGCCATCCACAACGCCGCGGTCGTCCGGTAGTTGCACCATATTCGCTACCCGCGTCACGAAGACGGGTTCCGTCTTCATCAACCAGTTCGGTCGGGAATGGTCCGCCACCGACTCTGGTAGTGTATGCCTTAACAATACCAACAACTTCATCGATCATTTTCGGGCCAATACCAAGTCCGGTTAATGCTCCGCCAACGGTTGTATTCGATGAGGTGGCAAATGGATATGTTCCCAGATCAATATCAAGCATGGCGCCCTGAGCACCCTCATATAGAATTGTTTTTTTGGCGTTATAATGATTCTCAAGATCAATGGATACATTGGTTATAAATGGCTCAAAAATCGGAGCGAGTTTAATCATATCATTATAGATTTTTTCAAGATCTGCTCGTTCATCGTCAGACCCGGTAAAATATTCGGCCTTAATTTTTTCCTGATATTCCAGTTTTTTCTTCAATCTTTCAGGAGCGTACAAATCGGCTAATCGAACTCCACAACGGCTGATTTTGTCCCGATAGGCTGGTCCAATACCCCGCAGAGTCGTCCCGAGACCGTCACCGCCCCGCTTTTTTTCCTCGATACCGTCGATCAGCTTATGATATGGCATCACCAGATTGGCCGCCGATGAGATAAACAAACGGTTTTTAATACTGATCCCCTCGGATTTAAGTGCTTCCAATTCCTCCATAAATCCGAACAGATCAAGCACCACTCCATTGCCGATATAACAAATTTTGTCTTCGTAGGTCACGCCGGATGGTATCAGATGAAGTATCAGCTTTTTATCTTTGGTTATAATTGTGTGTCCGGCGTTGGCACCACCCTGAAAACGAGCGATAACATCGGCCTTTTCGGCCAACATGTCAACAACCTTGCCCTTGCCTTCATCGCCCCATTGGCATCCGACCACAATTTTATTCTTACTCATTTATATATCTCCCAAATAATTAATTTTCATTTGAATCGACCGTATCGTTTATCCATTTCCATAATTCTTTTCTCCCGATCCCGGATAACGATGAAAAAGGAATCGGCTCAATCCCAAAATCTTTTTTGATCTCTCTTACTTTGCTATATAACTTGTTTTTACCCAGTTTATCTGCCTTTGTTAGTGCAATTGTGAATGCTATATCTTCAGATTGAAGCCAGTTGAGAAGCATTAGATCATCATTATTAGGTTCCCGGCGACAATCAAGCAATAATATCAGGCCTTTTAAATTTTTTCGTTCCTGAAAATATGACTCTACCATCCGGCCCCATTCGTTTTTGTCTTTTTTTGATGCTTTGGCAAAACCGTAGCCTGGAAGATCGACAAAATAATAGGTGTCTTGAATCAGGAAAAAATTAAGTAGCCTGGTTCGTCCGGGTGTTTTGGAGGTCTTGGCCAGTTTTTTCTGATTAACGAGACGATTTAGAAGAGTTGATTTGCCAACATTGGAGCGACCGGCAAAAGCAATTTGAGCCCGGTCATCGGATGGAATTTTCCCAACGTCTTTGTAGGAGCAAAAAAAAACTGCGTTAACTGTCATTTGTTCAAATAGGTAATTTGTTTAACTTATTTATATATAATTGTTCTAATATTCAATTAACAGATTTATTTTTTTATTTGTCTTTTCTTCTTTATTATCTTTTTGTTTCCAGTTTTTTTCGTAAATTTGTCTTCAAATGCGACCTTTATAGCATCATCAACTTTTTTCATAAATATCAAATTCATTCCCTTAAGCAGCTGCTTGGGAAGTTCAGGGACATCCTTTTTATTTGCCACTGGAATAGCAACATCAGTAATTCCAATTCTTTTCGCGGCAAGAAGTTTCTCGTTAAGTCCGCCAATCGCGAGGATATCACCGGTTAATGTAATCTCACCGGTCATAGCGAGATTTGATCTTATTGTTTTGCCAGAAACAATGGAAAGAATTGCCAGAAGAATAGTAATACCAGCCGAGGGACCATCCTTGGGGACAGCACCTTCGGGGACATGAACATGGATTTCGATTCCATCAAAAAAGTCAGGTTCTAATCCGAATTTTTTGGCGTTACTACGGATATATGATAACCCCGCAAATGCAGATTCCTGCATCACCTCGCCCAGTTTACCGGTCAAGGTCAATTTTGCCTGACCCTTCATAGTGCTGACTTCAATCGGAAGAACTTCTCCCCCGGCTTCAGTCCAGGCAAGGCCAACAGCATATCCGGGGCATGGTTTGGTTTTAATATCGGTAGAAATAAACCTCGGGACGCCTAAATATGATGAAACCGATCTTGCGGTTATTTTATATTTTTTCTTGCGACTTCCCTCGGCAAGTTTCTGTGCAATTTTGCGCATCACCGAATTTAACTGCCGTTCAAGTTCTCGCACGCCAGATTCTCTGGTGTAGTACCTGATAATATCACCCAAAGCATCGTCGGTAAATTCAGGAGTTATATTGTTTAATCCCAGTTCCTTTTTTACTTTTGGTAAAAGGAATTTTCGGAAGATCTGCACTTTTTCATATTCGAGATACCCAGGCAGGCGGATAATCTCCATCCTGTCTCGCAGGGCCGGTGGAATTGTATCCATTGAATTTGCCGTTGTGATAAAAAGAACGCCCGAAAGATCAAAGTCGACTTCAAGATAGTTATCAGAAAAAGCAAAATTCTGTTCGGGGTCGAGAACTTCGAGCAACGCCGAAGCTGGATCACCACGGAAATCAGCTCCGATTTTATCTACTTCATCGAGCAAAAATAATGGATTTGATGAACCGGCTTTTTTTAGAAGCTGAATAATACGTCCCGGTAAAGACCCTATATACGTTCGGCGATGACCTCTGATCTCGGCTTCATCATGAATACCGCCCAGTGACATTCTAACAAACTCGCGATCAAGTGCTCTGGCAATTGAGCGGCCAACCGACGTTTTACCTACTCCGGGAGGACCAACCAAACATAAAATCGGACCTCTGACTTTGCCAGCCACCTTTAAAACGGCAAGATGTTCCAAAATTCTCTTTTTCGGTTTTTCAAGGCCATAATGGTCGCCATCGAGAATTGATTTGACCGCGGCAAAATTCGTTCGATCTTTGGTTACGATATTCCATGGCAGAGCCAAAATCCAATCTATATAACTCCTGACCACGGCTGATTCGGCTGAATATGGATGCATCTTAGAGAGTTTTTTAATTTCATCTTCTGTTTTCTCTTTGACATCATCAGGAGCATCAATTTTGGCCAGTTTTTCGCGAAGATCATTGACCTCGTTGGTCGTTTCATCTACCTGCCCCAGCTCTTCCCTGATTGCCTTGAGCTGTTGCTTGAGATAAAATTCTTTTTGATCTTTAGATAATGATTCCCGAATTGTACCATCAATTTTTTGCTCAAGATTTAATATCTCGATCTCAGAACGAAGGATCTCAGATAATTTGGCCAGCTGTTCTTTGACAGAGTCCAATTCTAAAATATCCTGCTTGGCTTCCATCTTCATCAGGATATGGGCCCCAATTGTATCGGCCTGACGCTGGTATCCCTCAATCGCGGGCATCGACAAAAGAACTTCCTCGGGAATTCTACGATTCAGTTTTACATATTGCGTAAACAATTCCTGCACCATACGAGAGAGTGCTTCGGTCTCTTTGTCTTTGGAATTATCGGGCGGGACAATCTGTATTCTTGAGGCATAAAAACTGCCGGTTTTTTTGTAT
>JAAERC010000985.1 GCA_024230695.1 Candidatus Zixiibacteriota bacterium | reverse complement strand
TGGGCTTCTTCGATAAGTGTTTGATATTGAGTTATCATTTTATCCACCGATTCTTTTGATTCTGATTCAGCAGATATATTAAAAGCGGCGGCGAGATTATCAGGAGCAATCAACACCGATCCACCATTTTCAATAACCCTGACACCATCAATTAACTGGCGATTTTTATTATCGGTAAAACTAATAAGTTTTCGCATAACCTGACCCTTTTTTGCCCAGGGACAGGGAACACTGATTTCGGCGCGAAGATAATTTTCAAATTCTCCTCGAAGTTCGGCGAGACTGACTTTCTGTTTTGCCAGCATTTCCAGCATATAAATTGCCGCCAAAACCGCATCGGTACCGAGCTGGAAAGTGGGGAAGATAAATCCACCTCTGGTTCCGCCAACATAATCTATTCCGCCTCGTTGGAAAGCCTCCATCATGGCCAGATGACTATTACGTACACGAAGAACCTCAACGCCATATTTAGAGGCGATCTCCTCAATACCCATAGTGGCGGCGACCGGAACGGCAATCCGATGAGCCGGATGGATTCTGAGGAAAAGGTCTGTCATTATCATGAGGAGAAGTTGGTTGTCAATTAGTTTCCCATTTTCATCAACCACCGTTAATTTTTCGGCGGCAGAATTGATAATAAAACCGATATCAGCA
>JAAERC010000984.1 GCA_024230695.1 Candidatus Zixiibacteriota bacterium | reverse complement strand
CATCGCAAAAAAGATTGTTTTACCGCGATGAAGTATACTCAGGAAGCCCAAACGGTATGTCCCGCAAGGCGATACGACAAGGACGACCTTGTCAAAAGAAAAACTCGCCTTGAAAAGAAATTATCTAAATAACCAGTTCTAAATTTACTAACAAAGTAGTCGATATTATGGTGTATGAGTGCGAATATGGATAAAAGCCAGGAAATCTTCTATAAGATACTTTCTGAACATAAAGAATTATCGTCTTTACCTCAGGTGTTAGCTGAGGTTTTAAAAATTTCATCGGATGATAATTCATCGGCTGACGATTTGACCCGAGTTATTTTGAAAGACCCAGCATTGACGGCAAAATTACTTAGGGTGGTAAATTCTCCATTTTGCGGTCAAGCTCGGGAGGTTTCTTCGATAAAACAGGCGGTTATGGCTCTTGGAATTAGAACCGTAATGGCTCTTGCTTTATCAACATCGGTTTATGATTTGACCGATAGGATAACTTCATTGATTGACCGGAAAAAATTCTGGCGTCATTCACTTGAGGTCGCAATCGCGTCTAGGATGATTGCTGAGAAAATCGGTTACAAATCTCCTGAAGAAGCATTTGTTGTTGGCTTGTTACATGACATAGGTGTTCTGATTCTTGAGTCATCGTTTCCTGAAGAGTTTAAACGCATTTGGAGATTGGTTGAGTCTGGCGAAAAGCAGGAATTGATCGAGCAGAAAACATGGGGAACTGATCATGCCAGGGCCGGACAGTTTCTGATGGATCAATGGGGGATTCCCAAAAAGCTGGGTGAAGCTATTGGTGCACATCATGAGATGGTTG
>JAAERC010000983.1 GCA_024230695.1 Candidatus Zixiibacteriota bacterium | reverse complement strand
CTGATGGCAAACTTATTATTAGTAAAGGTTATGTGTGGGATGGACCATCGGGACCAACTATTGATACTTTGAATTTTATGCGCGGTTCTTTGGTGCATGATGCGCTTTACCAACTAATGCGGGAAAAATTGCTCGATTATAAAACCGACAGAAAAGATGCCGACGATTTGCTTCGAGTGATGTGTAAAGATGATGGAATGTCATCAATTAGAGCCTGGTGGGTTTATAAAGCGGTTAGATGGTGGGGAGAAAAATCGGCAAAACCACCAAATGAAAATAATGTAGTCTTAGCCCCCAAGGAGTGTCGAGAAGATTGATAAAAGGCATTTTTTGAGTAGATAATCAATATCAAATTGATTTAGTTAGCTGATTGTTAACCTCAAGTCAATAAACCTAAATGACTTATGATTACTTTAGGTGTTATATTTTACTTTGAAGATTAAGTAATTTCAGCCTTATTTCTTAGGTATCTCTCAAATATATAAGAAATGCCATATTGAGTCAGATGTTGGCATAATCGCCAGAACTTTAAATATCCTAAAACTATTAATAGATTACTTGCAATTACGCAAAAAACCTATTAGTATAGGCCGTTGAATTTGGATAAGATGTGTAGGAGTAAGTAAAGACAAATCAAACATTAAATTACTTATATGAGAAACATAGCCGTTAAGGCAGTTGTATGTCTTAAATCGGCAATAGAATTAAGGAAGGACATTAATCATGTTGGAATTGAAAAAAGGCGACGACATACTTGGAGTTGTCGGTGGAATTCACAACAGACAAGAAGCGGACGATGTTTTCGCGAAGAATTTGAACAAGGAAACTCTTGACAAACTCGCCAAAATAAAAAATGAAGAAGCTCTGCTCAAGATTGCCAATGCCATTGCTATGTGCAAACCGAAAGATGTTTTTATTCACACTGGGTCGGCCGCAGATAGCCAATGGGTGCGCGAGTATTCATTAAAGAAGGGTGAAGAAAAACCTTTGGCAATGGATGATCATACAATTCATTATGATCTCCCGATGGAACAGGGTCGTTTGGTCGCACAGACTTTTTATATTGTTAACGAAGGTGAAAAACTTAGCCCGCTGGCCAAAAAGATTGAACGTAAAGATGGTATGGAGTATGTAAAAAAATATGTCGATGGAATCATGAAGGATAAAACAATGATGATTGGGTTCTTCAGTCGTGGTCCTATTGGCGCCGTTGGCTCGACTCCGGCAATTGAAATTACCTCATCAACCTACGTCATGCACTCTGGCGATTTGCTCTATCGTCATTGCTATGATCAATTTGATGCTGAAGTAGAACGCAAGGGTATTTTTTATACTAATGTCCATTCGGAAGGTAATAACACTCCCGAAGATATTCCGAACGCACGTATTTTTATGGATCGTAGCTGGTTTACAACTTTTTCAACATTCTGCACTTATGCCGGAAATACATTGCTTCTTAAAAAAGGTAATCACCGTTTTTCAGTTGATTATGCCACCTATTATAAACATGGCGAAGAACTTTCAGAGCATATGTTTATTACTGGTATGAAGGGACCAGGCGGTCGTGAAACATATTTTGCCGGAGCCGCTCCATCAGGTTGTGGAAAAACTACCAGCGCGATGGCCGGAACAGAATTTATCGGCGATGATCTGGCTCAGATCTGGATCGATGATAAAGGTATTTGCCGCGGTGTTAATCCAGAAGCCGGAATTTTTGGTATTGTTGCCGACGTGAACAAAGAAGGTGACCCGCATCTGATGAAATGTCTGCGCGAAAAAGGCAGTGAGATCATCTGGTCGAACGTGCTTATTGATGATAAAAAGGTCCCGCACTGGACTGGTAATGGCGAAGTGCATGCCAAAAAAGGTATCAACTTCCAGGGCGAATGGGAAGAGGGTAAAACCGATGCTGATGGCAAACCGGTTCCGATTTCTCATCCAAACTCACGATGCACCCTAAAATGCGACCAGATCGCCACCTATAATCAGACTGTCGGTGAAAGCCCCGAAGGTGCCCCATTAAAGGTCTTTACATATTCCGGACGCGATGCCGACACGATGCCTCCGATTTGGGTCTCAAAAGATGCCGACAGCGGTGTTGTTATTGGTGCCTCGATTGTCTCAAAGGCAACCGCCACTGAAGTTGGCGCCACTGGTGTCAAACGTCAGCCATGGGCCAACGCCCCGTTTATTCCGGGTTCACTGGCCGACTATATGGATGCCCAGATGAAGTTTTTCAACAATTCGAAATTCACCGATGAAACTCGTCCGATTATTTCAGGTCTTAACTACTTCCTGACTCATGCCGAGCGCGGCGGAAGTGGTGAAGGACTTCTTGGTGAGAAAAAAGATGTTCCGGTATGGCTTAGCTGGCTTGATCGGTTTGCAAATAAAGAAGTCGAGGCAATTGAAACCCCAATCGGATATATTCCGAAATATGATGACCTGAAGAAACTGTTCAAGGAAGTCATCAATAAGGATTATCCTGAAGATCTCTACACCATGCAGTTCTCGATCTATACTGATAATATTATTAAGAGAATTGATCTGCAGGATAAGGCATATCACGAAGAAGATAATATTCCAGAACGCTTCTTTGAGATTCTCAAAGAGCAAAAAGCCGGTCTTGAGACTCTTAAAGCTGACAAGGGTGCAATCGTAAAACCAAAGGATCTATAGACCGAATAGTTTCAGTATTATATATGGGCGGCTTCTTAATTCAGAAGCCGCCTTTTTTTACCTACTTGTTTTTATTGACATCCATCCATCATCATGTAATATTCGTATTATTAGATTGAATGATAGGCAAAAGAGCAATATATTTAAGAAAGTCATTATGCGATTTTCGGTAAATTATAATCAAAAAGATGATTACATAGTGGGTAATTTCAAAGGTGATTTAAATAAAAGCAGTGTTAAAGAATATGCCCAGGCAATTATAGATAGTTCTAAAGAAAATAATTGTATACGATTGTTAAATGACTTACGTGAAGCAAATATTGGGATATCTATTACTGAATTTTATAATTTTCAGAAAACGATTATAACAGACGATGTTGATCAATCCTGGAAAAGGGCCATAGTCTCAAAAGAAACTATTAAGGAATTGGATTTCTATGAAACGGTCTCATACAATCAAGGGTATCATCTCAGGATATTTAATGATATAGATAAAGCAATTGAGTGGCTTATAGGTTAATTGACCTGAAAGTTTGTCTATAAAAAATCCCCAAAGAGAACATTTTCTTTGGGGATTTAGGTATACTTATAATTGATTTATTTTAACAGAACCATCTTTTTGGTATCTTCAAAATTTTCGGTTACAATTTTATAAAAGTATATTCCTGACGATACTTCAGCTCCTGAATTGTTTAACCCATCCCAACTGACTTCTTTGGTCCCGGCTGTTAATTTTTCATCGATAAGATCTCTGACTGATTGACCGAGTATATTAAATACTTCGACTTTTACTTGAGAAGTAACAGGCAATGAAAATCTGATTTTGGTAATCGGATTAAACGGATTAGGATAGTTCTGCTCTAATGAAAAGTCATTTGGCAGATTATTGCCACTATTGATTTCATCAATCGACAAAATTAATGAGAGTCGGTTGATTAACACTGCGGCCATATCGGTTGTATATGATGTTACCACCAAATCCGAATACCCGTCATCATCAAAATCTTCAAATACCAATCCCTTAGGGGTACCGCCTACAGTATAAGCTGTATCAAGCCCAAAAACACGAGAGCCTTGATTCAAATATATCTCAATTTCATTAGTTGATCCAACGCAAATAAGAACATCATCCATACTATCATTATTAATGTCGGCGAATTCGAAGTTGGTTGGGTTATCTGTAAGAACATAAGATTTATCGATTGTGTATGTACCATCGCCATTATTAAGATATGTAAACAAAAAATCATTTACGGCATGAGTAACGCCGAAATCTCCGATATTGTCTCCATTAAGATCAGTTATAGCAACTGAAGCCGGATCAGATAAATTACCGATATGAACTTCGGTTGGGACAAAACTGCCGCTTTGGTCATTTTTAAGGTTCCAAACCGTTCCTTGGGAACATCCCACAAGTATATCAACATAGTTATCAGCATCCAGATTACCTGTCGCCAACGAAACTGTTCCATTACCGGTGGCAACCATATGAGTTGCATATGTTGAATCATCGTTGTTTATATGAATACCAACCGAATCACGAACCGCGTGCGATGTTGCGATATCCAGATGCGTATCGTTATCGAAGTCTGCCACTATGACATCAAGAACCTGTTCGCCGAAATTGTATACATTGGCGGTCCCAAATGTGCCATCACCAACACCATAATAAATAACGATACCCATGCTACCGCCGGTAATGATGTCGATCTGTCCATCACCATCCATATCACCAGTAGTGACAAAACAGGGATTCAGCGAGGCTCCGGTTGAATAATTGACTCGAGTGGCAAATGAACCATCGCCATTTCCTAAAAGGACCGAAACCGTACTCGCGGCGTTATTAGCGGTTACAACATCCGGATTGGTATCGCCGTTAAAATCTGCTGATGCAATTCCTATAGGATATGAGCCAACCGAATAACCAATAAATGATTCAAACAACGGCTCGGACAGGGCCGCTTGACCAAACAAGCCGAATGATATCAGGCCTATAATAAATAGTGATTTAAATATCCGCATAAATTCCCCAATCTTTTAATCAAAATATTTTGTTTATGATTCTAAAATCAGTTTATTTGAGTAGAATCATTTTCCTGCTATCAACGAAATCATTGGCAGTAATCCTGTAAAAGTATATTCCTGAAGAAACCGAACGCCCTGCATTGTTCAAACCATCCCAAACTACTTCTTTGGCTCCTGCCGATAATTTCTCATCTACCAATATCCTTATCGATTGACCAAGAAGATTAAATATTTCAACTCTGATCACTGATGAAACTGGCAGAGAGAATCTGATTTTTGTTATCGGGTTGAATGGGTTTGGATAATTCTGATAAAGCGTATATTGATCGGGGAGAAGGTCATCGCCTGAAACATCTTCCACATCCAGTAGTAGTGATGTTCTGTTTATCATTGTATAGAGATTGTCACCCTGGGAGCAAGACAGAGCCAGATCCATATAACTGTCACCATCAAGATCGCCGGCTACAATATCGTAAGGCCTTCCAACCGTTGAGAATGCTGTATCTAAAGCGAAAATTCCATTACCACTGCCCTTTAGGAACTTGAAATCAAAACCCCAATAGGTGGGAACAACAATATCTAATTTGCTGTCAGCGTCAAAATCACTTATTACAATTCCTACCGGCTCATCACCGGCATAATAATTGTATTGAACTACATATGAGCCATCACCATTATTAAAATATATAGTAACACTGTCGGTAGTCCGGTTGGCAACGGCTAAATCACAGACGCCATTACCATTGAGGTCAGCGGCGGCAAGATATGATGCTATCGAACCGGTATCAGAGTGAACCAGAGTTGGCGTAAAATCACCAGAACCATTGTTTTTGAGATTCCATAAAGTACCATCGGTACAGTAAACAGCCAGATCGGGATTCGAATCGATATCCAGTTTGGCCGATATAATTGCATCGCCTGCAACAGATGTCCGTTCATATGTTGATGTAAACAAACTGTCTCCGCCATTCAAGTGGATACCAACGGAATCTTTGCCAGAATGAGTTGTGGCTACATCAGGAAATGTGTCACCATTAAAATCGGCAACAACCAGCCGTTCGACGGAAGGTATGACAGTATATAAATTGGTGCCGAAGAAACCGTTCCCGTCATTATACCAAACATAAATACCGGTACTTCCTCCGGAGATAAGATCAAGGTCTCCATCTCCATTCATATCTGCAACCTGAACGGATTTTGCCTGACCGCCTCCGTTAATTGCATAATTTATACGTCCGGCATATGTCCCGTCTCCATTACCAATCAAAACCGACAGGTTATTGGAATTCCAGTTGACACACGCCAGATCAAGAGTTGAATCTCCATCAAAGTCGGCCGCCATAATACCTTGCGGAGCGTCTCCAGTGATATAGCTAACTGGTGCTTCAAAGAGATCAGCTCCCATAAGGATCTGACCGATTCCGATTACAAACATTAATGTGATAGAAAATAAAACTTTAGAGATTTTCATACTCCCCCCCATGTTTAGTCATAATCTTGGATTTAATTAATTCTTCAAGATATCGGAATAAATGGGTAATTATTTAGTAATTTGCCCTCTATCATGTCATAATATGGCACTAATTTTTTCAAAATAAATTTGTTTTTCTAACAATAAAAGTATTGATTATTTACATTATCATACCAAAGTCAGGAGTTCCCGAAGCCGCGTATTTAATTAAGACCGACGACATGATTAAATATCATGGCGGCGATTATAAGGGTTCAGTAAAAAATGATATGGAATATCTTACGCGGAAAACTAATCATATTGATATCGCGATGATAAACGATCATTGCGGTGACGCGGTAATGTCTATATATCGAGGATTTTCAAACAAAGATGATTTTTGCCGGACATTACGGCGGCCAGGAAGAAGATCTGGAATCGATTTCAAAATGTTGTTTGGATAAACAATTACCTTGTGTGGTGAAAAATCCACAAGCCCGTGGGGATTTGTTTTTTACATTATCAATAATCATTAAAGCAACTATTCATTTCTCAGCGAGACAACCGGATCTATTTTGGCCGCGCGGTTGGCGGGATAATACCCCGCCAGCAAACTAACAAAAACACCAAATATCAAAGCTGTTAATACAAGCCAAATCGGGATATGAAAAATCTCCATCGGCGGGACACCCTCATTTTCCATAAATGTTTTGGCGACAAATGATCCAATCCTCGAAATTATCCACCCAAAAATCACCCCGCCAAGTGCTCCTATAAATCCTATCAGCCCAGATTCGACAAGAAACAGCCGTCTGATTTCACCAACATCGGCACCAAGTGACATCCAGATTCCAATCTCTCGCCGTCTTTCGGTGATCGACATTATCATCGTGTTGATAATACCAAGCGATGCAGTCATAAGTGCGATGATGCCAATCAAACCGAGTGCAAGATTGAAGTACCTAAAAAATCGCCGTATTTCTTTAAATTCTTCCGCAAAACTAAATGTTCTGAAACCTGCCGCTTTAATCGAATCCCTGATCGGTTCATATAAAGCGTCTGTTTCCATCATAACAGTTGCCTGTGAATATTCATTAGTGGGGCTATCAGGATTTGTTACAAACAGATTACCTGACTGAAGACCGGCTAACAATTCGGTGGGATCTCCGGTAAAGCCGCTTGAGCTGAATTCCCGCGCGGTCGCGGCCGGAATGATCATATCTTTCAGGCGAAGCCGACGCAGTTGTCGTGAATCAAAAACTCCGCAAACCGTCAAGGTCTCTGCCTTTATTTCTCGATTATTCATGAAGCCGTCAATGAATCGGTTTAAGGCTCCTCCAAGTTCTTCTCGAATTGCAGTACGGGCATATTCTGCAAAATGAATCGTGTCCGCACTTAATTCCTTGCGTCTTTTTTTTATTATATCAGATATTGGATCAAGAATTGAGACCACACCGGAGTCAATTTTAGCAACCTTGATGCTAATGACTACCGGTTTATTTAATATACTTTCTGCGGAATCTATACCGAGCTTTTCACGCATGCTATCAGAAATCATTATTTCTCTCGATGAATCGGCGGTAAATAAAGTTCCTGCGGCAAGATTTGAAAACAATTTGGTTTGTATGGCGCTTGATGGCAATGCTTGAGCAGAGACAGTTTTTTCTGAATCACCAAATGATATAGTGAGTTCAAGAGATTCATAGGGATAAACCAGTTCAACCCCGGGAAGTTTTCCAAAATATTCAAGCGCCGCATTATTGAGCTCCACAACTGTATTTGAATCGGTGTCCTGAGCATTTTCGGGATATACCTGAATTATTGACAACAATCCCAGTTTATCAAACTGCTCCGCTATATTTTGTTGCATACCGGCTCCAAAGGATAACATCGCGACAAAAGCGGCGATTGCAATCACAATACCGGAAAGAGTCAGTGTTGAACGAAGTTTCATCCGCCAAAGATTTCCAAGAGCAGTTGTGACCAGATCACGAAAAGTCATATTATGTTTTCTCCTGATCAACGATCTGCCCATAATGCATCTGCAGAATTTGATTGGAAACATTTTTGGCAAGAGTCAGGTCGTGAGTAACCATAATAATAGTAAGTCCCTGTGCGTTCAGTTCTGCAAGCATAGTCATGATATCATTTGTATTTTTTTCGTCAAGATTTCCGGTTGGTTCATCGGCAAAAAGGATATCCGGATTTTTTACAAGCGCCCGTGCGATTGCAACCCGCTGTTGCTCGCCGCCTGAAAGATCGGCCGGGCAATGATCAAACCGATCGGCAATACCCAGACGAGATAGCATCTTCTCAGACAAAGACTGCCTATTTCCCTTAGGAGTACCATTAAAATATAATGCCAGCTCAATATTCATCTGTGCTGTTAAGTGGGGAACAAGATTAAACGATTGAAAAACCATCCCAACCTTATTTGCTCGATAAGAAGAAAGTTCCCGGCGAGTCATATTGCTGAACGGTTGCTCCTCAAAAAATATATCACCCGAAGTTGGTCGATCCAGTCCGGCCAAAAGATTGAGAATTGTCGATTTACCCGAGCCAGAAGAACCGACCAGCGAAATAAAATCTCCTTTTGCAATCGATAAGCTCACAGAATCTACGGCGCGAACTAAACTTGTTTTGCGTTTGTAGAAACGACTAACATTTTCTGTGTACAACCATGATTTAGCCATAAGACATATAATATAATCTAAAGTTGAGATGCAAATGATTTATTAATGCATAAACGGCGTCTGTAATCTTTGTTGCAGCCATTCATGACTGATTGTTACCGGGTCACCATTATATGAAAACTCTCTGTCTGTTTCTTTCTCCAATGCTTTATTATAGGCAAAAATTGCTTCTTCGCGACGGCCAAGTAAATCAAGCAGAAGTCCTTGCCAGCCATATACCGAAACAGTCCAAATAGATTCCAACTTTTCAAGCAATTCAGCTCGGCGTTTGAAAACGGCAAGTGCCTCCTCATATAATTCCCAATCATAAAGTTTTCTGCCCAGCTGTCCCCAAAATAGTGTTTGCTCTATATCCAATTTGAGGGCTTGTGCAACGAAAGAAGGTATTGAATCAATTTTGTTACGCGTTGACATTGAAAACAACACTTTTCGAATCTCTAATTCCTTTTTGCCTGGCGGTGGTATCACCATAGCAATTTCATTTTTCGCGTCAACAACAGCGCTATCCAAGTCAGCTTTACTTTCAAATTGAATATTGCTGAATTGCTGTAGTCTATTCGTAAACTTTGTTTGCTTGGTATTATTTGAAAAATATGCCGTAACTGGTACCGGCATATCAAGCGTTCCTGTCCGCTCTACCAAAATATTCGAGATAAACTCACCATTGTGGGGATTACATTCCTGCGAAGTTATTTCGTATGCCGGATATCGAGTAGTACGGACCCATTGATCAAAAAACCAATTAAGATCCTGACCGCTTTCCTGTTCACACACAGTTTGGAAATCGTAAAATCCCATTTGTTTCCCTGCAAATTCAATCAAACATCTGCCGTGGATCTGATCAAATAATTCGTCTCCCAAATAGCAGTTGAGGGCGCTGATAATACTGTATCCTTTTCCATGAACAACAACATTATTAAAATCAAATCCTATATCTTCCAGATAATCTCGTTGCACATCGGCGCGAGTATCAAGACCTTCCCGAATACCATTAATATATCTGCTCATTAAACCAGTATGTTTATCTGTTGAGAGACCACTGTATCTTGAATATTCCCTGTCAACATATATTCCCAGACCAATCATAAGCCAGCCTATTTGATTCGGTTCGATCGACATAACATATTCATACCAGTATTGATGGCCTATTTCATGGGCCGTGATCCATCGCCAGTGGAGTTCCTCAGCATCGGAAAGTTGCTCCATACCATGTATTCCGACAAGATTAGTTGCCGCAGGAAAACCGCCGTTGGGGAAATCAACCCCCTGAATAATATCGATATGATCTGAAGGATAGAATCCGAATCGCTTCTTATAATAAGTAATTGCATCTACAGCGGTTTCCATCACCAGATCAGCACATTCCTTGGCGGCCGGAGTATGAATGATTCTGACCGTGATATCTTCTATTTTCTTTTCTGTCACCACTGCGTTCTTCAAAAAATATAAACCATACTTTCTTGCACTATTTGCATGGTATGTATCCGTTTCGGAATTGTATAATCCGCTTGAGCCAAAAGCGAATCCTGATGAATAATTTATTTTTACATTAAAATCATCCTGTGACCGCATTCCCCAATAGATTCGTGGATACCAGCCGGTGAAAAGATGCCTGCCATCTCCCGGTTCAAAAGTATATATTTTTTTGAATTGGGCATATATTTCAATTTTGTCTTCTGGAGATATTACCTGAGGTAATTGAATTATGATTGGATCATTTGTATCATCATCGGCTGGAGAGGAAAGTATCTTAACCGCTTCACCGTTTACTAAAATATCCATACTATGCAGGCTATCGGTCACCCAATCAAGAGCCAGCCGATTTATTGGCAAAGTAGAAGTATTGATAAAAGAAATTGTTTCGGTTCCTGAAACCAATGCTTGCGCAGAATCAAATTTAATTGAACAGTCGATATTATACAAAGCCCTTGGTGGTTCCAATGAGGTAATTAATCCATTTTTTGGAGAATCCTGGCCCCTGACTAAGCCACAGAGTAAAAAAAGAAATACCGTAATTGTAAATTTTCGAGTAGATCGCCAAAAAATAGAATGAGTTTTCATTATTCCCTCCCTCAAATAATTGTTTCAATTAAATCGATATAAAAATTCTCACCTATATCTATACGATACTGATAAATGAATGTTTCGTAAACGAGAATAATGGTTATTTTTTGATAGCAGTGGAGTTTTTTTGTTCAAGATGATCTACAAGGGAAATCTCTGTGGTTTTTAGAGCCATCACCCGGATAGCCTAATGTGATCCTCAGTTGGGTTCGCAAAAATCGCAAGATTCAATATTATCAGCCAGAAGACTAATTTTAATGTCGGCATCAATAACAGTATTACCGCCATCATATTCATTCTCAAATTGATAAGGAAGTTTCTACCAAAAGGAATATTGGTAATATGGTACACTAAATAATTGATTTCTGTAGAACCTGAATTTGACAACGGGGAGGGGGGATTCCCCCTACCCCGTGTATAATCATTGATTAGTATTATTTGAATTTAGGTATTTTTCTTGTCTTTACCATTTTGCTTGATCGGCCTGAGAACATCCCTGATCTTTAATAATGAGCTTAATATATCATTCCAAAATGATGTCCCAAATGAAAGAAAAATTGCCGTAATAAGAATTCCAAATAAGTTACCCCAATCAAGACCTTTATTATAGTAAAATTGCCCGCCATATTTCCAAATGGTCAGATCAACCAAAGCGAGTTCGGAAGATAGTTCCTTTGTTTGGGTCATAAGTCTAAGAGTATTCTCAAAATATAGACTGTCAATTATTTCCTCAAATTCAAGTTTAATATTGGCCATAGAATTGGCCCTATTGGCCAGATAGTCCTCATCTGCATATAGCTCAATATTAAGCATCAACTCGCCAATAATATTTCCTTTTTCCGGGTCTTCACCGGTGGTTTTCTCAATCGGTATTTTTAATTCAGTACGTTTGTTACTTAATATTTTGAGCGCATGTTCTGAGATGACACTGTAATCCTCATTAATTAAAGCCTCATTTTCATCAAACAATTCTTGATGTCTTTCAGCAATTGCTACCGATTGTTCTCTGAATTCGGAATCGGTGGATAATTGTCGAAGCAGATCAAAAGTATTTACTTGAAACAAGAAGGCAATAACAAATCCGACAATAACTGATACGACTCTCATTCGGCGTGTAAATATTCTGGTCATCATCTTTTCATAATGAGCAAACTTTTCCTTTAAGGATTTCAAAGATTTTTTGGTCTCCGGATCTTCCTTGATTTTATTGCATACATAATCAGCATCAACATAGCTTAAACGGGAGTATTTTTCGAAAATCCCCCAGAAGCCAGTATCTCCAAAAGGTTTTGTTAAAATTTTATTTGTCAGTGTATTAGCCGTTTCATTATTTGTGATCTCCTCTTTTATAAAAGTTGTGACTCCGATTTTTAATATCCCGCGACGAAAGCGAAATAGATTTTCAAATATTTTGGCGACTGTCGTGACCATAAGGCTAAGTACTAACATTATTCCTGAAAAACCGATTAATATCGCCAACCAATCATCAATTAAAGTCGAATCTAAAAAACTACTGGCCAATTCCATAATTACTCCCTTCTCTTAACGAGCTTCTATCCACCAGGTACCATCACCACGATCAACATTTTCAACGATTGGAATGGTGATTGGTCCTTTTTTATCGGCATCAATTTCAACTATCCGAAATCGCTTGCCATCGGTTTCAATTAGTATATGAGTTTTTTCAATTAATTTTGTTAAACTGTCCTTATGTATCATATTTTTCCAAAGAAATGATTGCTCTTTTACATAGGTACTAAAAAATCTATTGGCACCACCAAGCATTCTGATGAGACTATCAGACGGATGTTGCCAGCCAGTTCGTGGGCCTGATACAATCTTGGATTTAAATCCGGTGCCACCCATTGACGCTACCGAAACAACCGGTTCTAATTTACTCTTCTTAAAAAAATCATAGGAGGCATGTTTTTCACCGGCTCCATGATGAGGAACCTTGAGAACATCACACTCAAGCAGGTGTTCCATATTCTCCGATCTTAGAAAACTAAGTAATGAATCTTCGGAATAATTATTAAGATCTCCGGTGAATAACATCTCAAAATCATCATATTTCAGTAAAAATGTAACGCTGTTACCATTAATAGTTTTTGACCAGATGTTCTTATAATTGTACAGTGTTTTATTGGGCCATAACAATGTCAGTTCAAGGTCAGACGATAATCCATTAATCTGCGTTTCCAGATCATTCTGGTGATCATCAGTATAATAAACTCGATTATAAACAGTATTTTCTTCATATGAATTATCTATTTGTATTAAATTAGTGACAAATTCCCCATACCGTTTATAATAGCCTTCAGGGTGATGTTTTTTAAGGTCTTTGAAATCCTTGATCATATATTTGGCGCTCATTTTCCCATTTGGGAAATTACCCATAAATCTTTTCTTGGCACCAGCCAATTTAGTCGTTTCATCAGACCAATATCCTTTTTTAAATATGGCCTGACCACCATGATAAAACCGATCAAAAATCGCGCTTTCACGTTTCATCATATGATTTAATCCATTAAAATGATCATCGTCAAAGTGAGTTATGATACTGTAATTAATCAAATACGACTCATAGTCATCATACAGTTTATCCAGAAATTTCCCGAAAAAAGTATTTGCGCCGCCGTCAATAGTTATATCAATAATATTGTCCAGCGTTTCTGAGTCTGGTTTAATCTTTTTTGGCAACTGTATTAAAATGCCATCACCCTGCCCAACATAGGCTATCCAAATCCTCATAATATTGTTTTCCGATGGGTTATACTCCTCATATTGATCACGATCGACTTCTGATATGAAACTTGGTGTTGTGTAAGCAACCGTCGAAAACAATAAAAGAACGAAAAGGAATTTGGGTGTGATTTTAAATAAGAATTTCCTCAATTTCACCATTCTTAACTCCTTCTTTTTGAATGTTATTTGTATAATTACTTAAGGCGATCGATATTGACTCCAATAATAGCCATACAAATTGCCAATTTTCCGAACCTATGTTTGATTGCCCTTTTAAAATGATAGGGGGAAGTCGGTTTTGAATCCCTGATAGCCACTCGATGATTGCTTTGGGTTTAAAGCCCAACTGACAATTCCGAAATAACGGATTCTACCCCACAGTCAAATACAATATATAGATTTTAAATAATTTGTCAAGTATCCGATATTTCGTCTGGTACTTTTACATATTATCGACTGTTTGGATTTGTTCCGCCAGTAAATGGTGAAAAAAAGGCATTACTCTATGATGTAATGCCGATATAACTAACTCTGGTTTATAAAATCAGGAAATTTTGTTGTAGTTCGGCTCTTGACTGCAAAGTATAGCCAAAGAATCGGCCTGTTTCTTCTTGAAATCTTCAATTCCCTGCTGGATATGGCTCTTTAATCCATGAGGAGCCAATCGGCCGCATAGACCGGTTCCATCAGCATTCAGTTTACACATACGAAAACACCAGACACTATCCGATTTTTGAATATAAATATTGAATCCAGTGGTTCCGGTTTGGTTGATTATATCAAAATAATATTGGAAAGCAAAACAAGGCAAATTGTAATTGCATTTTCAATAATGAGCCATATTTTAATCAATATCTATTGAATAGGAGTTGATAATGGAATTCATATCAGTTTTTTTGACTTTATTTCTTATAATGGATCCCTTTGGAAATATCCCTGTCTTCATTTCTGTCTTGGAAAAAGTGGAATCCCAAAAAAGACAAAAGATATTAATTCGCGAGTTAATATTTGCTTTAATAGTAATAATCGGATGTATCCTGGGTGGAAAACAGATAATTTCCTTTATGGGACTTAGCCAGGAATCAATTAGTATTGCGGGCGGAATTATTTTATTTTTAATAGCAGTCAAGATGATATACCCATTAAGAATTTTTGAAACAAAAGATGATATTGAAAGCGAACCATTTCTTGTCCCATTGGCAATACCCTTAATTGCGGGACCATCACTAATGGCTGTACTTCTTCTATTCTCATCATCGGAATCCGGGCATTTATTGACAATTATTTTGGCCGGGTCATTGGCCTGGGTATTAACATCTATAATACTATTTTTTTCCATTTACCTATTGCGTTACTTAGGAAAAAAGGGACTAATTGCTGTGGAGCGGCTAATGGGAATGATTCTGGTCGCCATCTCGGTGCAATTGTTTCTTGATGGTATATCAATGTATTTCAAGAACTAAGGATTTGAAGATTTTAGAAGAGGTTTGTTTTTGGATTTTTCAGAGTTTATAACGCCTATATCAGAAGAGGTCTTTTATAGCCGACACGATCCTAATGATATTCGTTTGGGTGATAGAGTGTACCGTGAATTTGCCGACTATTCTAAATCTTCAGTCGTACTGCTCGGATGTCCGCAAGATATTGGCATAAAGCGAAATAAGGGTAGAACAGGTTCTCGTTTTGCTCCGTTCGAAATAAGGAAATATTTGTACCGATACCCTCTTAGTATAGATCATCAACATCTTCGTCTTATCGATTTGGGTGATGTTAAGATTCAGGATTCACTGGAAGATACACATGAAATTCTTTATAAACTTGTGCGGCAGTTTATACAAGATGGAAAATTGGTTATTGTTCTTGGAGGAGGTAATGATATTTCCTATCCGGACTGCGCAGCATTGTCCTCAGATGTTAATCCTATTTTGGTTTTTAATATTGATCGACATTTAGATGTTCGTGCCGATCAAATAAGAAATAGCGGTACACCGTATAGGCAATTACTGGAAGAAAAACTGATTGAACCGGATCTCTTTCATGAATTCGGAATTAATTCCTATGCAAATTCGGAAACCTACATAAAATATATAGAGAATATTGGCAGTCATATCCACACTCTTGGCGACGTAAGAAATCAGATAAATAAAATTATCAGTGATATTTTAAAAAATAGTGATGTCGAAGGAATATTTTGGGGATTTGATATTGATGTTGTTCGTGCCATAGAAGCTCCCGGAGTTAGTGATCCGGGTCCGATGGGAATTACTGCCAGGGAAATTTGCGAAATTGCGGATTTTGCGGCTAGAGATCCTCGTACTCGTTTAATCGAGATAACTGAGGTCAATCCTGAATATGATATTGATGGAATAACCTGTAAACTTGCCGCCAATATTATTGTAAGGGCTCTGGTGAGGGAAAATTCTTATCAAGATTAAGTTACATTAGGTCAAAAGCCAGACGCTCCTGAGTCTTTCATCAATTATAGACACAAAAAAAACCGGAGGTTGTCCACCTCCGGCTAGATAATATAATATCTTGAAACTGGATCGATTGTATAAACTATTCGTTTTCGACAGAAACACCGGATATCCCGGTTAGTTCATCCAGCGTCTCGTGAAGCAGTTGGTTGAAAGTGACAGGATCTTCCTGCATGATAAAATGCCCGAAACCTGACATTAGTTTTAGTTCATAGGAAACCGCATTTTCCTGATTTGTCTCCAGGTCGGTCGGCCAAAGATCCGAATTGATCGCACGAATCGGAACGATGGTTTCTTTGAGTATTGCCAAGGTATTACTATTAAAATAATTCTCAATCGCACTAATGGCTACCTCCGGTGGCGCCGAACTCATATCGGACACAATCATATTAACCAGAGCGCTATCGGCGTTCTTTGGGAACATGGCTCGAACGAAACCATCCATTGCTATGGCAAAATTAGTTCTGAATGGCGTCATAAATTCTACTACCTGTTCGGGTGGCGCTCCCGGACCGAATTCCTGATAAGTATCCACCCCGATCAAACCGACGACCCGACCAGTGAGATGTTTCATGGCATTCATATTTACAGCACCGGCCATTGAATGACCTATCAACACTACCTTGGCGGGATTGAGTTTATTAACTACAGCGGCCACATCGGCACCGAAAGCAGGTAAGGTCCAATCTTCCCGTTCAAGCCCCGATCCACCATGTCCTCCCATATCGACCGTCACAACCATAAATGTCTTGTCAAATTCATCCACTTGGTTTTTCCAATAGCTTCTGTCGCAACTCCAGCCATGAACAAAAACCAAAGCTGGTTCACCCTTGCCGCTAACTTCATAATGGATCATGACACCGTCTGCCGAGGCTACACTGTCTACAACCGAACCAACCGCCACCGGATCCGTTTCTGCCTTCTGTTGGCATGAGATCAGAAGCGACCCGGCAAGAGCCAGAATCAAGGTCAGGCCGATTGAAAGCTTTCGCAAATTCATATACATACAAAGTCCTTTCTCTTCCAGAGATTTCCCAAATAAAGATTTCAAAAACATAATTTGTCTTTTCAGTCACAGTGAATATACAAAAGGCTCCCCGAATGTTCTATGGTTTTGTTGTGATTTGTGAGTAGTTGGTGAAAAAAAATGGTAGTGAGTAAATCGCCGCTTTTTCTAAGTGGAAATCACTCATCTGGGTTCCAGTCCACCAAACATTTCTGTTGCTAATATCGACTAATCTGTTATATTGGAATTAATAATATATTATGGAGGGAATATGAAGTTACTCATTGTAATCTCTTTGGCTTTTATATTACTTCTTTCATGCACCAGTAACAAAATTAGTAATAGTATTCCGGAAGATGGCGATTCATATGATTGCATTATTGAGGCATCCGTCCAAAAGGAAAACGAGGAACCGATTTATTATGAACAATGCGGTTTTTTTACATTTACAGACGGTGCCTTTATTTTTAATTGGGATATCTATTTTGATCTGGAGAATCCCAGATGCCAAAATCATATGAATGAATACGGCGGGGAGTTTAGCATATATAATAAAATCAAACTTTATAATATTTGGTGTACTCTGGTTGGATTTCCTAATGAGTACCCGATAGGTGGTGAGTATGACTATCGGATAAAGAATTCTCCATTATTTGATTCATTAATAATGTGGCAGACAAAAACAATTCACTATGAAACTGGTGGTGGAGATTTCGATATTACATATAAAGCAACAATTAGATTAGAAAAACTTGACGATTAGTATGCATTTGGCTGGAGCCGTGTGACCCTGACCATTTTTTACTTGTTTATATTCACAAAAATCTTTGAGTAAGGCTTACGAATTTGGTAGCGGGGCAGATACTATTTGATAGATATCATCTGTAAAGGGGATTTGTCGAAAATGCTGAGAGAAGCGAAGTAAACCATTATCTGTGAACATGCTCAATGTGTCATACCTGTGAGTTTTTCTCACAATCTACCGATAGAAATAAAGGGCGCTTTCATATTGATTTCTTCAAAATTCAACGTAAATTAGGAGCATTGCAATTATCGTTGAAATTGAGAAATGAATCAAGTATAATTGATTGCAGGAAAGTAAAGAAACAGTTTTTAACGGAATTTAATGAAAGGGGTACTGGGCATGACTGAAAATAATGAAACCCTTGTTAAGAACTATTCCTTCAAAGAGCTCGTAGACGTGAAAACGTTACAGAAATTCACTGACACGCTCTATTCAGGTTTTGGGCTCCCTTCTGCCATAATAACTACCGATGGGGAAATACTTACTGGGTCAGGCTGGCAAAAAATATGCACCGATTTCCACCGAAAAAACCCTGAATCTGAAAAAGATTGTATTGAAAGCGATACCTGTCTGACAAAAATGATCGGCGAGGGGAAGAAATACTGCATCTACAAATGTCCAAGAGGATTAGTCGATTCATCCTCACCAGTTATTGTTGATGGTGTCCATGTCGCCAATGTTTTTACAGGGCAGTTTTTCAGTGTGTCACCAACCAAAGAGACCGAAAAGCTTTTTCGCAAACAGGCCAAAACTTTTGGCGTCGATCAGAAAGCTTACATGGAGGCATTTAAAAGCATACCGGTGTTCCCTGAGGAGAAGCATTTGCTACTGCTTGATGTCCTTGTGAATTTGGCATCGATGCTAAGCGAAATAGGTTTGGCCAGAAAACGAGAGCTTGATAAAACGAGACAAGTGCTGGTCAGTGAGGATAAATTTCGGAAATATATCAGCCATGCTCCAGACGGTATTTTTATTGTTGATGCCCGGGGTTTTTATGTTGAAGTCAACCAGGCCGCATGCAAGTTGACTGGTTATTCTGAGTCTGAATTAACCAGTATGTCCATACCGGATATTGTGGCATCTGATGATGACAAACCATCGGAAAGCCTTAAAGATTTACAAAAATCAGGTTCAGTTAAATTTGAATTCAGGCTGAGACGAAAAGACGGGACAATCATATGGGCTTCGTTGGAGGCCGTGACCATCTCAGAAGATCGGTTTATGGCCTTTTGCTCAGACATCGCCGAGCGCAGGCTGGCAGAAGAAAAGATTCTTCAAAATAAGGTATTATTGGAATCCAGTTTAGAAAGCCAAAAGGATACTAATATTCTTTCACTTGACAGGGAATATCGGTATTTGTATTTCAATAGAGCTCATTCAAAATCGATGATAAATGCGTATGGGACCAAGCCCGAATTGGGATTGAGTATATTTGATATTATTCAAGTGGACGAGGATATTGTGAGACTGAAGGCTCATTATGATAGGGTACTGGCGGGGGACGGGCATACTATTATTGAAGATTATGGAGGAGAAGACTCACGCTTGTTTTTCGAAATTAATTTTAATCCTATATACAATGATGATAAAAAAATAATTGGTTTGTCCGTTTTTGCACAGGATATCACCGAGCGAAAGAAGAATGAGGAAAAACTTGTAAAGTTAAGCAATGAAAGACAAAACAGCATCGAGAATATGCCAAACGCATATATTCTATGGGATCTAGATCTTAAGATTCTCGAATGGAATAAAACCGCCGAAAGTATATTCGGTTATACCAAAGAGGAAATAATAGGCAAAAACGCTGTAGATTATATTGTTCCAAAAGATGATCGTCACCTCGTAGGAGATGTGCTCAAGAAACTTCAAATCGGCGAGGTAGCTGATTACTCGGAAAAAAACAACAGTATTCGCAAAGATGGTTCATTGATTACCTGTCAATGGCATAACACACCGTTAGCAGATACGAATGGTAAGGTTTACGCCATTCTCACATTGGCTCAGGATATCACCAATCATAAAAAAGCCGCTGAAAATCTTGCAGAGAGTGAAAGACTATTAAAGGAAGCTCAGCAAATTGCAGATATGGGCAGTTGGAGCTGGCATTTGAAAACAAATGATATAACTTGGTCGGATAATTTATGCAGAATACATGAATTGGAGCCTGATGAATTTGATGGGCAATTTGAGACAGTTATGTCTCTGACTTATCCTGATGATTTAAGCTATGTTCAGGAAAACATTGAAAAACTACTCACATCAAAACAACCATTTGACTTTGAATACCGCATTGTGACAAAAACCGGAAAAGTGAAATATGTCAATGGCTCTCAGAATTTTGTCTTGGACAATGAGGGCAATATTGATTTTATGACAGGGGTCCTTCAGGATATAACCAAGAGTAAAGAAGCCAAGAATAAATTGCAGGAGACGCACACTCAACTTATTACAGAACAGGTTGCTCTGAGAAGTAAAAATATGGCCTTAAAAGAGATAATGAACCACATGGGTGATGAAAAGAAACAAATGGCTCTTTTAATGCAGGCCAATGTAGACCGGACAATTTTGCCGATTTTGAATAGACTTGAAGAAAAGGTGGATTCTACTGGAAAAGACTATATCAGGCTTATAGAAAATAGTTTATTTGATATTACTGAACCATTTATTTCTAAATTGGAAAAGAGGTTTACATCACTTACTTCTCGTGAAATAGAGATTAGCAACATGATCAAAGTCGGATTGTCATCAAAGGATATTGCAAACACATTAAATATATCTGATCAAACTGTTATCAAACATCGAAAATCAATCAGAAAGAAATTAGGTATTGCTGGGCATAAGGTTAACTTGTCCTCACACCTAAAATCGCTACCTAACAACTAATCATTGTAGCAATCCCCTCTCTCAATAAGGGTGTTTTATATACCCCAAGGCTACTCGAATAGGTCCCCATAAAACATGCGTCTGGAGGGTATTATTAGTACCCCAAATGTGCCCGTTTATACCCCCTCGATATAAATCTATTTTAGTCGAATCCTTAAGGCGTAGGCAAAAATATTTAGAGGGATAATAGGATCAATATATTTTATTGATTCGATATCGTGAAAAGGGGGATTACAAATGAAATTACACTTATCTAAATATAACCATAATGATGAAAGAGGAGGGGAAACAATGAGGAAATTTATCACAATCTTAACCGTATTGATTCTCGGCTTGGCCGCGTCAAACATCTACGGACAAGAATTGGAAATCTCGGGTTTTCTTGATGTAGTCGGAAATTACAATACATCAAGTGATGACAAAACTGATTTTTCAATGAATCATGTGGAAATTGCATTTAAAAAACAATTATCAAAAAATGCAAATGGAACTATCGTCACGGCTTATAATCAGTCCGATGGCAGTTTTAAATTAGCTGTCGCAGAAATAGCCATTGGTCTTTATAAAAACGACAAGAATTTTGTAAACTGGGTAGGAGTTTATGCCGGTAAATTTGACGTCCCCTTTGGGATCGATTACATGGTCAATCCGGCTCCGAAGCGCAAGCTGGTTTCCAGACCAAACGTTGTCAGTTTGACACATGGCAATTGGGGCGATTATGGAACAAGGTTTCAGGCGAAATCACAATATGGTAATTTTGTTGTTTTCTGGGTAAATGGTTTTGAGTCTTCTTATACCGTCAGCGATGCCGCTCATGCTTTGACTTTGAGTCTATCAATCGGTGATGAAGTCAACACAACTCCGGCCAATGCTTTTGGTGGAAGAATTGGCATAACTCCAATTCCTGATCTTGAAATTGGCAGTTCCTGGGCAACCGGTATCAATGAATCGAACCAAAGTGAAATGATTTTGTTTGGTGGTGATTTCCAATATAACTGGCAGGATAAACTTAATCTTAAAGGTGAGTACATTAATCATTCGCTCAACCGTTCAATTGAGATGGAAACAAATAAGGGATATTATTTCCAATCTTCCTACAGCTTTGGTAAAACCTTTCTTGTTGGCCGATACGGTTCATTCCAAGCGGATGGTGCCGAATGGGTAAACCGTGTCAGCGCTGGAGCTGGCTGGGATGTAAGCGAAACAATTGAGCTTCGTTTTGAGACAACTATAAACAAGGACAGTGCCAATAATACAAATGTATTCCAGTTGGTGGCCGAATTTTAAACAAATAGATTAAACAATTTAATTAATAAGGTAATTATTATGTTAAAAAACTTATCCTTAAAAGCCAAAATATTGTTTGGCAGCGGTCTAACATTAGTCTTGTTTGCCGTTCTGGGGTTTATAAGTATTAATAGTATTAATTCGTTGAAACAATCAAGTGAACGGGTGGATCACACCCATAACGTTATTGCCGAAGCAAGCGCTATCGAGGAATCGGCGGTTGATATGGAAACCGGGATGCGCGGCTATTTATTGGCCGGTGATGATGGTTTCCTTGATCCGTATAGAAGCGGTCAGAAAAATTTCACCAATTATTTAAATGAATTGAAAGCAACTGTTAATGATAACCCGGCACAGGTCGAGCTTCTAAACGACATTGAAGATAATATTGGTGATTGGGTTGCCAATGTTACCGAACCGGCAATACAGCTTCGTGCCGAAATTGGCGACGCCAAAACAATGAATGATATGGCGGCAGCTGTTGGTGAGGCAAAGGGCAAAGTCTACTTTGATAAATTCCGGGGACAGATTGCGACCTTTATTGAGAGAGAAGATAAATTACTAAATGAACGTAGGAATTCTAAATCGTCAAATAATGATGGGTCCGATTGGTTGATTCATACTTATGAAGTAATTCGCGAGGCTGAAGAAATTCTTGAACAAGCGGTTAATATGGAAACCGGAATGCGCGGCTTTTTGTTGGCGGGCAAAGAGGAATTTCTTAACCCTTACAATGAAGGGTCAAAATTATTCAAGGAAAAAGTAAGTAGTCTTAAGACAACAGTTAATGATAATCCGGCCCAAGTCAAACTTTTGGGCGAAATCGAATCTAATATTAGCGAATGGGTATCCAAAGTAACAGAACCGATAATACAGCTTCGCCGCGATATTGGTAATGCCAAAACAATGGATGACATGGCTGACCTCGTTGGCGAGGCCCGAGGTAAAGTATATTTTGACAAATTCCGAGGTCAGATTGCTACTTTTAAGGATAGAGAGCAGGCTCTGATGGAAGAAAGACAGGTATATGCTCAGGAGACCGTAACCAATACATCAATGGTAATAATCTTTGGTTCAATTTTAATTATTGCCTTATCCCTTGTTATTTCGCTCTTCCTAACCCGTAGTATTGTTAATCCTTTCAAATCTATATTTGGCGGGTTAAAATCTTTCAGTGCAAAGGAATTGAATGCGACACGTCTAACATTCAAGGATATAATTAATAATTTAAATAACGGAAGCGATCAAGTTGGAACCGCCAGTCAGGCTCTTGCCGAAGGATCATCCGAGCAAGCCTCTTCGCTTGAGGAAACTTCATCCTCATTGGAAGAGATGGCCAGTATGACCAAGCAAAACGCCGATAATACGAAACAGGCTAACTCGTTGGCATCTACAGCGAGTGACGAGACTGAAAAAGGTATGAGAGCAATGAACTCAATGTCTGATGCGATGCAGGAAATCAAGAAATCATCCGATGAAACCGCTAAGATTATCAAAGTCATCGATGAGATCGCTTTCCAGACCAATCTTTTAGCACTTAATGCCGCCGTTGAAGCGGCTCGTGCCGGTGAAGCAGGTAAAGGTTTTGCCGTTGTTGCTGAAGAGGTGCGTAATCTAGCTCAGCGTTCAGCCGAAGCTGCCAAAGATACCAGTTCGCTTATTGAAGGTTCACAAACGAATGCCGAAGAAGGTGTGAGATCAGCCAACGAATTGCTTGAGATTCTCAAAAACATAACCGGCGGTATTCAGAAAACAACTGATCTGATGAGTGAGGTTTCTGCCGCCAGTGACGAACAGTCACAGGGTGTTGAACAGTTGAATACAGCTGTTGGTCAAATGGATCAGGTCACCCAGCAGAATGCTGCCAACGCGGAAGAATTATCATCGCAGGCAGAACAGATGACAAGTGTAGTAAATAATCTTATGTCGTTGGTTGGTTCCAATAAGGATGAGAATCTCTCAACATCCAAACGTGATTGGGATCATGCCAAATCATCGAAAAAAAATGCCTTACAGAAACTGACAGCGTGGAAAGGCAAAGCGCAGAAAACCGCTTCGGAGAAATCTGCTTTGATACAGACTGCCGATGAAGTTATCCCTCTTGACGAAAAGGAGATGGCCGAGTTTTAGATAATTTTCATCACCGTTACCATTATAAAGCCGAGGGATTTTATTCCTCGGCTTTACTGATTATTTAATATTTAGTAAGGGCGTTTTCTTGTTGATTTCATCAAAATTCAACATAAATTAGGAGCATTGCAATTATCGTTGAAATTGCGAAATGAATCAAGTATAATTGATCGCAGAAAAGTAAAGAAACAATTTTTAAAGGAATTAAATGAAAGGGGTACTGGACATGACTGAAAATAAAGAAACCCTTGTCAAGAACTATTCCTTCAAAGAGCTCGTAGACGTGAAAACATTACAGAGTTTCACTGACACGCTCTACTCTGCTTTTAGACTCCCCTCTGCGATAGTAACTACCGATGGGGAAATACTTACCGGATCAGGCTGGCAAAAAATATGCACTGATTTCCACCGAAAAAACCCTGAATCTGAAAAAGATTGTATTGAAAGCGATACCTGCCTGACAAAAATGATCGGCGAGGGGAAGAAATACTGCATCTACAAATGTCCAAGAGGGTTAGTCGATTCATCCTCACCAGTTATTGTTGATGGTGTCCATGTCGCCAATGTTTTTACCGGACAGTTTTTCAGTGTGTCACCAACCAAAGAGACCGAAAAGCTTTTCCGCAAACAGGCTGAAACTTTTGGCTTTGATCAAAAAGCATACATGAAGGCATTTAAAAGCATACCTGTGTTCCCTGAGGAGAAGCATTTGCTACTGCTTGATGTTCTTGTGAATTTGGCTTCGATGCTAAGCGAAATAGGCTTGACCAGAAAACGAGAGCTTGATAAAACGAAACAAGTGCTGGTCAGTGAGGAGAAATTTCGGAAATATATCAGCCATGCTCCAGATGGTATTTTTATTGTTGATGCCCGGGGTTTTTATGTTGAAGTCAACCAGGCCGCATGCAAGTTGACTGGTTATTCTGAGTCTGAATTAACCAGTATGTCCATACCGGATATTGTGGCATCTGATGATGACATACCATCGGAAAGCCTTAAAGATTTACAAAAATCAGGTTCAGTTAAACTTGAATTCAGGCTGAGACGAAAAGACGGGACAATCATATGGGCTTCGTTGGAGGCCGTGACCATCTCGGAAGATCGGTTTATGGCCTTTTGCTCAGACATCACCGAGCGTAAACTGGCGGGAGATGAGCTTTTAAGGGAACGCAATATTCTGCAGGAGGTTATGAACGGAGCAAAAGATATACATCTGGTGTATCTCGACCGAGACTTCAACTTTGTCCGTGTTAATAAGACCTATTCTGATACATGTGGTTATAAACCGAACGAAATGATAGGCAAGAACCATTTTGATCTATATCCTAATGCTGAAAATGAAGCTATCTTTAAAAAAGTGCGTGATACCGGAGAACCGTTTCATATAAAAGATAAACCTTTTTCTTTTCCTGATCAACCTGAATTAGGCGTTACCTATTGGGATTGGTCTCTTTGTCCGGTTAAGGGGAAACAAGGGGACGTTGAAGGTTTGATATTCTCTCTTGTCGAAACAACCAAACGCAAGCAGACAGAGAATTCATTACGGGAGAGTGAAGAGCGGTTGCACCAATCCCAAGTTATAGCGGGAATTGGTGATTTTATTTGGGATATACCCTCTGGGAAAGCTACTTGGTCAGAAGGGATGTACGAGCTTCTAAAGTATGACAAGAACGAAATAATTGACTATGAAAAGGTCAATGTCGCTATTCATCATCCTGATGATCTCGAACGCGTAACCAAATGGTTGACAGACAATCTCGCATACGGACAGGAAATTCTGACGCCAAACGAGTATCGGCTCATATGTAAAGACGGTGAAGTGATTCATGTGCAGACGAATGGGCGAATAGATTACCGGGACGGTAAGGCGATAAAGCTCTTCGGAACATGTATTGATATCACCGAGCGCAAGCTGGCAGAAAAAAAACTCACAGCAACCACAACTTTTCTTGATAGAATTGTAGATATGAGCCCATTTGCCATGTGGGTTTCTAATTCAGAAGGAGTGATGATCAGGTCAAACCGTTCATTGCGTGATACAATGGGGCTGACGGATGAACAGTTGATTGGAAATTACAATGTGCTCAAGGATGAAAACCTTGTTAAGCAGAACCTGATGCCACAAGTCAAATCCGTATTCGAAAAGCATGAAGCTGTTCGTTTTGATATGATATGGAATGTTTCCGATTCTGGAGGTATCAAATTCGATGAAAGCCACAATTATCATATCGACGTGTCGTTATTCCCAGTCGTAGACAGCGACGGCAAGCTAGTCAATATTGTTTGTCAATGGGTCGACATCACCGAGCGTAAGCAGATCGAAAATAAAATTGTAAAGCTTAACAATGAACTGCAAAACAGCATCGCAAATATGCCAAACGCATATATTCTTTGGGATCTGGATCTTAAAATACTTGAATGGAATAAAGCAGCTGAACGTATATTTGGCTACACTAAAGAAGAAATGTTAGGCAAAAATGCGGCAGATTTCATTGTTCCGGAAGATGTCCGTCACCTTGTTGGAGATGTGCTTCTAAAACTTCAAGTCGGCGACGTAGCTGATTACTCTGAAAAAGACAACAATATTCGGAAAGATGGTTCATTAATTTCCTGTCAATGGCATAACACACCGTTGATAGATGCCAATGGTAAGGTTTACGCCATTCTCACATTGGCTCAGGATATCACCGAGCGTAAGAAGGCAGAGGAAAAGATTCTTCAAAATAAGGTATTATTGGAATCCAGTTTAGAAAGCCAAAAGGATACTATTATTCTTTCACTTGACAGGGAATATCGGTATTTGTATTTCAATAAAGCTCATTCAAAATCGATGATAAATGCTTATGGGACCAAACCCGAATTGGGATTGAGTATATTTGATATTATTCAAGTGGACGAGGATATTGTGAGACTGAAGGCTCATTATGATAGGGCACTGACCGGGGACAGGCATACTATTATAGAAGATTATGGAGGAGAAGACTCACGCTTGTTTTTCGAAATTAATTTTAATCCTATATACGATAATAATAAAAAAATAATTGGTTTGTCCGTTTTTGCACAAGACATCACCGAGCGAAAAAGAGCAGAAGTGGCTCTCAGGGAAAATGATGAAAAACTCAGGACTTATATTAGCAGTGCACCCGATGGTATATTCATCATTAATTCTGATGCAAAATTTATTGAAGTAAACGATACCGGGTGTAAAATTATGGGTTATCCAGAATCAGAACTTCTTCAATTATCGCCCATTGATGTCCTTGACCCAGAATATATTGAAAAGTTTAAGAACAATTTTGATATTTTAAAAGAAAAGGGCAGTTCTAAGGGAGAATACAAGGTAATAACTAAAAGTGGAAAACTTATTTGGATATCTATAGATGCGGTTGCACTCTCTAAAGATGAAGTGATGGCATTTGGATCGGATATATCAGAGACCAAACGTTTACAGGAGTTGGAATCACGGGCAGAGCGACTTGAGACGGCCGGTACGATAGCAGGACAGGTGGCCCACGACTTCAATAATCTGCTGGCACCGATGGTTGCTTATCCCGAGTTTATCCGGGATGAACTTCCAGACGATCATCCGACTCTTAAATATCTTGACCAGATTGAACAGGCGGCTCAAAAGATCGCTGATATCAATCAGCAGCTTCTT
>JAAERC010000982.1 GCA_024230695.1 Candidatus Zixiibacteriota bacterium | reverse complement strand
CCCCAATCAGGAATCGGAATTGGGGTCCGTGATGCTACAATCTGAATATACTCGATCCCCTCGGGACCACGGACAGTTAAATCATAATCATCATAACTATCCGGGATTCTATAAATTCTATCTCGTTCAATTTTGGTATCATCCCACTGATCGGATGGATACAGTAAATTTACATTTCCCCGAGTATCGATGTTATAAACAATTACATAACAATCTTTATTGGCTCGGAACTTGATAGTGATATCCTCACCATCATAATATTCGTCATCGTCGGTCCAGATTTCGACATCAAGATACTTATCATATCTGATATACTGGCCATAATTGACATCATCTCGATACCGCTCATGTTGAGCAGTTGCCGGCAGTGACAACATCGAGATCATCACCGCCGCAAACAACAACGTTATAAATAGTTTTTTCATAACAATAACCTCTTCTCTATACCTAACGTATAATTTCTATTTCTTTGGTTTTAACATCATGCTTCAAATAATTTTCATCATGTTGCGGGCGACTTAATTCCATCCGACCCGGATCAGTAACCGATGTCTGATAGGCCCAGTCAAAAGTAATATACTCAAAATCATTATAATCAGCATCAGTTACCCTGATTTTTGCAAAATGGTCGTTATTGGTCCAGATAATATAGGTATGACCCACAATTACCTCGACCCACCCAACATATGACCAGCCATCAGCAGGCGCATAGCCGATTTCATCAAAATCTACGGTATATCCCATATCCTGAATATCGGTATCAACATCGGCCACATTGATAAAAAACGCATCCAGATCTGTATCATAATCAATATAAAAATCGGCTGATATCGAATTATTTGCAACTACGGCGCCGACTGACAAATCGAAACCAGAATTTGCCGCAAAATTGTTGGCATCATACAAATCCTGATCATAACTTTCCGGACGAGGAGTATCAAATATTGTCTCATATGATAATTCAGATTCATTGCCGGCCAGATCAACCGCGGAAACCGCATAATAATATGTCACACCATTATCAACATCATTATCGATATAACTCTCATCTGAACTGGAACCAATATATTCATAGACACCGTCGGCAGAGCTTGAATACCATATCCGATAGTAGTCCAAATCATTATCCTGCACCGGCAACCAATAAATATAAATAGCCTCGTCAGCAGTAATAGAGTAAACACCCTGTGGGACTGCGGGATCAACATCTGCATACCGAATAACATCCCGTTCTTCGCATCCGACCAAAGCGACTAAGACAAGTAGACCCAACGATAAAAGTATAATTTTCTTCATTTCTAATCTCCTTTTTTTGTTCACTTCTCCGTTAATTTTTCATTCTGCATTAATAACAATCAAATGCCATGCCAAAACGAGTAACTATATAAATAGTATTTACTTAGATATTGAATATATCAATTTTATAACCCAATAGGCACAAAAAATGTTCAAATCAATATTTTGACGCACCAAATCAGTAAGGTTCCGATTTGAGTTTTATTGCAAGATTCCAATAATCAACTATACTTTAATATAAAATACCAAATAGTACACATGGCGCTCTCGGAGGGAAGTATGCTAACAAATAAGGTAATTTCATTATTAGCGTTAATATTGATTATTTATTTCCCGTCATCTTTAATTGGAGGAATTCAGAGACTGGATGATCAATTGCCATCCAAATTACCAGATATTAACTCAGATATTTCAAATATTGATATATCCGCTAAAATTCCAATGAAATTTTCCGAACGAACCCCTCCTCCAAACCGTATCCCCAAAAAGCCAGGTCGTTATACTCGTAGTGATTGGTCAACTACCATTGATGCCACCTGGGGACAAGGCTCACCAAACGAGACTAAACTGGAAATTTTTGATAACTTTTGGAATTATATTGATAGGTTTTATCCAAGTTTTAATATTTTAAGTGACACTGCCGAATGGGATATCATCTATGATAAATATTATCAAGAACTTATTGCTGGTGGAGTTAGTAAAGGTCGATTTAGCGCAATATTGACCTATTCCAGCCTGGCACTTCGAGATAGTCATACCTGGGGATATAATACTGATGTTTCATCCACTACTCTAATCCCTGGGGTTCCCTTGTTTTACTTAGGCGCCTGGGGCAATGTTGGACATTTTGGCGCGGGAATCACTGTGACTGATGATGGTTCTACAGTAGTTACTAAAGTAGCTAATAACCATCCCTTGAATCTTGAACCGGGCGATAAAATTATTGGCTATGACGGCTTACCCTGGGCTGAGATTTACCCACAACTATTGGAAGCTGAAATTCCCTTAATCGGCTGGGGCTGGGGGTCTACAGACGAAGTTTTGGAGCACCAAATGCTGGCATCTGTTGGCATGAATTGGCATCTATTTGATATTATGGATATTGAAAAATACAATTCAGGTGATACGGTGCACTTGGCAACTTCACTTCTAACCGGACAAAATATGGAAATTTACGTCACCGAACAAATGGATATCCCCGGTGTTCCAATGGCCAATTTTTATTCTGATGATGATAATGTCACCTACGGCATAATAGATGATACAAAGATTGGGTATATCTATGTATCCAACTGCGATTTTTCCGCTAGAGATAAATTTTTAAATGCCGTTTGGTTTTTTATGACCGAGGTTGAGACTAATGGATTGATCATTGATATACGTACAAATATTGGCGGAGGAATGACCATGCTTGATGCTGGTTACAGTTATCTCTTTAATGACACAGTTGAAGTATTTGGCGCCGATGTGCGTTGCAAAAATAGCGGCCGATTAGAAATGTGCCCTCACTACACAACCTCTGATTACCCAATTAGGGGACATCCAGACTCCTTCTATGACAAACCTATTGCGGTATTAATTGGCCCGAGTTGTGCAAGCGCAGGTGATTTAACAGCCATAGCGATATCATACCATCCAAATGTAAAGTTTTTTGGGAAAACCCCTTATACTATTTGCTCCGGCCCTTCCTCAGTAGAACTCCACCCTGATTTTAAATTTAAATGCACTTTTGGTCAATTTTACCCGGCGGCAAATCCGGGATTTTATTCCACCGGCAATCTGTTTCCAGGCGAAGGATATCCCTGGGTAGATTATGAAAAGGTTTGGTTAACCAGAGATGGCGTGGCGTATGGTCGTGACAATGTTGTCGAGACAGCAATGGATTGGATTATTAGTCATGATTTCGATCAAGATGGAACCGCAAATGAAATAGATAATTGCTCAGAGATTGCTAACCCAGAGCAAATCGATACCGATGGCGATTCCTATGGAGATGCTTGTGATAATTGTATTCAATTCGCTAATCCTGATCAAATAGATACTAATGGCGATGGTACCGGCGACGCATGTGAATATATCTGTGGCGATCCAAACGATGATGAATTAATTAATATTCTCGATGTTGTATTTATTATCAATTATATTTATAAATCTGGAATTACGCCGCGTTATATAGAATCAATGGATACCAACCCGGATACTTTAATAAATATACTTGATGTAATTTACTTAATAAACAATATTTATAAAAATGGACCCGAATCCAATTGTTTGGACTAATTATTATTATTCTGATAATCCGTAATCTTTGATTTTTGCTCTCAAAGTATTGCGATGAATACCAAGAACATCAGCGGATTTCCCGATGTTCCCGCCCATACGATCAAGGATTTTCTTTATATGAAATTTCTCGACATCTGACATTTTATCAAATTGCCCTGAATCTGAACCAGCCTCAACCAAACCCGGCAATTCCTTTATTGAAATCAAATCGCTTCTTGTTAAAACTACTCCCCGCTCAATAACATTCTGCAGTTCTCGAACATTTCCCGGCCAGTGATATGAGGTCATTGCCGATGCCGCATCTGGAGTAAAACCGGAAATTTTTTTGCCGAGTTTTTTTGAATATCTTTTAAGAAATTTATCCGCTAATAATAATACATCACCGGCCCGATCTTTAAGCGGAGGCATTAATATTGTAACAACATTTATTCGATAGTAAAGATCCTCCCGAAATGTACCTTCCGCTACCATCTTAGTCAGATCCTTATTAGTCGCCGTGATAATACGAACATCAAGTGGAACCGTTTTTTCACTTCCAAGCCTTTCGATCTCTCTGTACTCAATAACCCGAAGCATTTTAGCCTGCATCGCGGGAGGCATATCACCGATCTCGTCCAAAAATATTGTCCCTTGTTCGGCGAGTTCAAATCGTCCCAATTTGCGCTTGTCGGCCCCCGTAAACGCCCCTTTTTCATGACCAAAAAGTTCCGATTCTAAAAGATTTTCTGGTATCGCGGCACAATTAACTGCGACAAAACTATTATCCTTCCTCAGTGACAACGAATGTATCGCCCGTGCCGCCAACTCCTTCCCGGTTCCCGATGGCCCGGTAACAAGAATTGTGGTGTCACCCGGTGCCGATAGATTTATCAACTCCAATACATCCTCAACCGCCTTTGAGTTGCCAATAATTTCTCCACTGCCAAATCGTTCATTGACCGCATCGCTAAGAACCTGATGTTCCATTACTAACCGATACTGTTCCGACGCTTTCTGCAGATTTAATAGTAGTTCCTCAAGTTCAACCGGTTTTGTCTGATAGTGAAATGCTCCTTGTTTCATTGCTGATACAGCAGTATCAACCGACCCGAATGCAGTTAAGACAATTATCTGAATAAATGGGTTGGTTTGTTTCAGGCGTCCTATCAATTCAATACCACCCATACCGGGCATTTTCATATCAACTACGGCAACCGGTGAGAAAAAAGTGGCATACTCTTTTAACGCTTCTTCACCAGATGCCGCCTGTTTGATTATAAAACCATTTTTCTCAAGATACCCCGCCAGCATCTGCCGTTGGGAATCTTCATCATCAACAACTAATAATTTTGTTTTTTGCATACTTTGAAATACAAATTATATTTTAATTTTACAACCAAAAAAAATACCCCTCTAAAAATAGAGGGGCATAAATTTTAAAATTTTTATCTTTATTCAAGTATAATCATTCTGGACCAAAAAAGACAACTACTCCGGCATTGGCCTCGAGATATTTAATATCTTCGGGGAATGGAAATTCTACATTACCATATTCGGCCGGTGTATTTTTAAGTTTATCCATATGATAACTGACCTCAAGGTAAATTGCTCCATAATCAGAGGTAAAATAGGAAAGCCCTAAATATGCGGCTCCACTAAATGCGGGATCATAGGATATTTCCCGGAGAAGCGTTCTTGTAGGACCGACCCATGTGGCAAATTTGGCAAAATTTATTCCGGCGGAAACTTTCACATAAGGTTCAAAATTCGATTCACCCGTAAATGCATACTTTCCATAAAAACCAAGTCTATACATTTTGTATTTTTGATCAGCAATACTAAAACTTGTTGCCTCTTCCGGAGACATCTGGGCATAGGTAAAATAGGATCCAAAACAGAATCGCTCATTAAAATAATACCCGCCAAATAAGCCGTAATTCGCTCCATTTTTGGCTTCCAGAGAATCATACCAGTCAATATTGGACGGCATTGTTAATCCAACATTAATTCCAACTTCAAAATTTCGCCATTTTTCTTCATCTTCGTCCTGGGCAACAACCGCCGAACAAAAAATCAGGAACATCGCCAGAAAAACAATCAATGATGTTTTTTTCATATCACTCCCTCTAAACAAAGCTATAAATCGTTTATTTTCTTCCTTTTCTTTCGAAACAGTTAATGAGAATCAAAAATTAACAGATTCAAAATCACCCCATCTTCACTGTTTAGCCACAAAATTAAGTATATATAAGACGATTTGTCAATAGATTTGTAAAATGTATTTTGTGGTAGTATTGAAAAATATCAGAAAAAACGATTAAAATCGAAAAAGAGCATATGAGTCATAAAAAAACATAAGTTGCGGGCTGTTTATAATAGCTATCCAATTAATCATGACAAAATAATATTTGCATATACCAAAATTTTATTCGATATTTGAGGAGCAATACCGTCTTTAAATTAAAGGCAATTAATTTTGGAGGGGAATATGAGACACAATATAACGGCAATTTTTCTATCACTTTTATTGATTCTATTGTTATCAGCTTGTGGAACTCATGAAAATACACAAGATGAAGACCTAATGGAACTAAATTCACTGTATAGCCAAATCGAAAATATTATTGGCGACGCGGCATCAGATGATCCTGCTAATTGCCGCGTGATTGGAATTGGCGCCAAGCCGTGTGGTGGTCATTGGAAATATAAAGTCTACTCTGTTCAAGATACCGATACTCTTTTATTATCTGCTATAGTTGAATTGCATTATCAAAAAGAAAAAGCGTTTAACCATAAATGGGGTATCTGTTCTGATTGTATGGCAGTTGGTCCACCCCGTCTTGCATGCGAGGATGGCCACTGCGTACCAGTGTATTAGGATAGCTATGGTTTTTGATATTTGGTTTTAACGCTGCCTTGATACATCTCAAACTTAAATAAGCGACACTCAATCGGACCGTTATACATCTCTATTTTCCGTGATGTTCTCAGACCAATATGTTTGGCCGCGGTCAGATTTCCGGTAAAAATATAGGCGTCATAACCATTAAAATTTTTCTTCAAGGCATCACCAATCGACTGATAAAATAATTTACTATCATCAACCGACATCCGTTTCCCGTATGGAGGATTGATAATCAGTGTTCCCGGCGGCTCAGGAGGATTAATATCGTCAATTGCACTCTGTCTGAACACGATATCCCGACCTACTCCAGCTCTGCGGGCATTATCGGTTGCGACCTGAATCTGTTGTGATTTAATGTCTGATCCCACGATTTCAAAATCTAGCTTACGTTTGATCTTTTCGCGCGCCTCATCCTGAATTTTATTATAAAGTAGCCTATTAAAATCTGGCCAGTTCATAAATCCATAAATCTCGCGTGTTAATCCCGGAGCTATATTACGCGCTATAAGCGCCGCCTCAATAACGATCGTTCCCGATCCACACATAGCATCAACAAATGTACTATTTTTATCCCACCCTGATTGCATCAGCATCCCTGCGGCAAGAACCTCGTTTAATGGAGCCTCACCTGTCCGACTTCGATACCCACGCTTAAACAGTGGTTCACTCGATGAATCAAGCGAGATCATGCACTCATCACCATAGATATAAATATTTAATCTTATATCAGGGTTTTTGACATCAACTGACGGCCGTCTTCCGGTTTTTTTTCTAAAGTGGTCAGCAATACCATCTTTGGTTTTCAGTGCGACATACTGCGAATGATTAAACCCTGATTTATTTATAATCGCATCGATAGAAAAGGTCTGGTTTAATTTAAGATACCTCCCCCAATCAATTCTCACCACTCTATTATATAATGCCTTCTCACCACCAGCCTTAAAGTTTATTATCGGTTTCAGTATTCTGGTTGCTGTCCGGCACCATAGATTGGCTTCATATAACAATCTATTGTCGCCATAAAATTCTACCGAGCGGTTCATCTTATAAACATTTTGAGCACCCAAGGCGGTCAATTCATCAGCCAGGATATCCTCTAAACCGAATAATGTTTTGGCGATCATCCGGAACCGTTTTCTGTCTTTTTTCACATCAGTCATAGTCATGGAAGGAATCATATTTTGACCGGAATGTCAACAGAGCTATTATTAAATATCCATTTAACAAAGAATCTATCCATCAAATCAGATATCTACGAAAATCATCGCCATCGCTAAACCTATAATACATAACAAGTAACAAAGGCTCAATATTCTTGGCACTACGGTTGCTTTATGAACTAATAAACGCAAGGAGGTATAAAATGAACACTCAATATTTTAAGACATTTATCCTGATCATTTTGCTTATATCAACTGTCGGCTGTACAAAAATCGTAAAAAGAACACCCGATTATTTCCAGGGTAGCCATCAGAATATTGAAAGACAGGAAAAAGCACCCGGCGGCAAGCATGGGAATATTATTGCTGTAGAGCTTTCAACAGACATAATAAGTGTTGTTCTTAGCTATAATGATATAATAATCTTTGATAGTCTTGGTGGAAAATTTGATTATAAATCAAAAGTCATTTATGGCAACGATACAAGCGGAGCATTTGTTGAAATTAAAATGCACGAAATGAAACAGGCGATACATAATAACTGGGATTCATTTATACGATTTGATAAAAATGGTGGTAAAATTAATACAGGAACACAATTAATTACCGGGACAACCACAGAAGGAAACTGGGTGGAACTGCCATTAGATGAAGTGCTACTCTACGAGGCAAAAATAGTTGATTTTGTGGCTACATTCACCGGTTGTCTATTGGGAGCATCAATTGTCGGGTTGATAATAGGATTTGCCATTGAATGCAAAAATAAATCGCCTTGCATTGGTGTTATGTAGTAATCATTACTCTGTGCGAGGCAGATAGCCAGAAAAACCGACATCTGCCCGAGTTCTCGTAAGATTCCGTGGGCGGCAGATAGCCAGAAAATCCTCGTCTGCCGTGTAAATCGTATACGCTTTTATTACGTCATTGCTGTATATGTTATATAATTGCGAGCGAAGTCTGAAACTCGCGGTGCGAGCCCGGCAATCTCAATAATATTTATATTGCTTATCCCCTGATGATTACCAAACTTACAATCAATGATATACTATCAAATAGGAGAAATCGATTTTGAATAATAATACTAACCTGTTGCATAAAAAGCTTTGTCCCAAAAGCAGTCAATTTGATATTGAATGGATGCTGGCTAATGAAATGGGTCCCAATGCTATTTGGTTGGCAGAAATTTTGGCCGAACGAATGAGAATAAAAAACAATAAACGTCTGCTTGATTTGGGATGTGGCCGGGGAATGACATCTGTGTTTCTGGCCAAAGAGTACGGGGCCAATGTATGTGCCACCGATTTATGGATCGATGTTGATGATATCTGGTCGGTCGTATCGGAGGCCAAAATGGAAAACAAGGTCTTTCCGGTTCAGGCCGAGGCGCACAATCTTCCATACGCCGCGAGATATTTTGAATCAATTATTAGCATTGATGCTTATCAGTATTTTGGGACCGATGAGTTGTACCTTGGGTACATCACTCGGTTTCTCAAAGATGGCGGGCAATTTGGATTGGTCATGCCGGCAATTATGAAAGAGTTTGATAAGGCCCCCGAACATCTGACTCGGAAACAGAAATCGGGCGGAGTTTTTTGGGATCCGAAAGAATGTTTCAGTCTGCATTCGCTCGAATGGTGGAGAAATCATTTTTCGCGACCCGATATTGTTGATATTGAAGTCGCCGAAGTTATTCCAGATAGCTGGAAACTCTGGCTTGAGTGGGAACAATTAAGAGACGAAAAAAGTTTTTCCGGGTTCCCAAGCGACGCCGAGACAATCACGGCTGACGCCGGAGAATATTTGGGTTTTGTGATGTTTATATTGAAAACAAGATCACGAAATAAAAATGAACTCGGCCATTCCCTCAAATTCCGATTATAAGTTAATGGATACTTATTAACATTATGATTCGGTGCCCCGCCCCTTTAGTATTGTAGGTCAACACTCCCCGAGGGTTGACGGTAAAACGGACATCCTTGTCTGTCCAATCTTAATGTGCTTTCGGGTGCAGAAAACACCCGACAGTCGTCATTCCCCCCTCTTAGTAAATCATTCCCAGCTCATAACGTCATCCCCCCAATTAACGTCATTCCCGCGCCCTCCCAACGTCATTCCCGCGCAGGCGGGAATCCAGATTAGATTTGCATTGGTCGAAAGTTCTGAACTTTCGACATCGCGAAGCGCAAGATTAATTAAAGATTATCAAAACCGCAACGGTTTCGACCTACAAATACTTCGTTTACCTCAGGATTTATAACAAGCTGTGGGATACTCAGTTAATGTCGATGACCAAGTATTTTTATTTGACATTAATCGCGCTAAACAATAGATTAAGCAAATCATAAAAAGGTTAATACTTTTTAAGGAAAAGTCAAGATGTCTAAAAACTCAGACCTACTAGATTCTGTTAAAAATAATGATATGCAAAATTTTAGATCAATTGTGAAATCGACATCCATTGAGAAAATAAAAGGAGATGTAATTTATTTGGCGGCAGAATTAAATCACCGCAAGTACATAGAGATATTAATGGAATATGGCGTAAGCATTGACACTAAAATTGAAGATGATTGGAGAAGAAATCCCACTGCCCTGATTACTGCAATATTAGAAGATAACTTAAAGGCCACAAAGCTACTTTTAGATATGGGAGCAAATATAGATGCGGGAAACGATAAAAATGCAACGCCTTTATTTTTAGCGGTTCTTAGAAAGAATACCGAAAGCACAAAATTATTGGTCGATTATAGTGCAAACATAGATGTTATGACCGATGATGGGTGGACGCCAATTTCGCTTGTAGAGGCACGTATTAGTGGTGAACTTGAAATATATGGTAGTAAGAGTATAGCCCGCAAGATACGAAATATATTATTACAAAATAAATGGTGGCAGTTCTGGAAGTGATGACGATTCATAAAATAGCTATAATAAATCGAGAAGAAACATGAAATATTTAAGGAATCTTTTTAGAATATGTAAAAAATATAATTCACAATCCGACAACCAATCAATCAAAAACCTCCGCGCAGAATTGATAGCCGTATTAAATATAGAGGATTACAAAGAAAAACAGAAAGTCATGCAAAATATTATTCAGCGAGGTTCTGCCACAACACCCATATTAACAAAGATAGCGCTTGAATTCGATCCTAACCATTTAGAAGATGATCCAACAGAAATTAAATTTACGCTTGCAAGAGATGCTCTCGGTCTTATTGGAGAAATAGGTAAACTTGAAGATAATGACGCCCAAGCCATATTCATGCAATTTATTCGGGGACGTAGTGGAGGTGAGGCAAATATGGAGAACTGGGGGGGGGTATGGTCCACTGCAGTTCATACTCTTGAGAAAATAGGTTACCATGTCGTTGAGTGAGATATTTATATTAACATACCATGCTTAATTTAGGCCAATATACATAGAGACTTATGAAAGGGATTGATTAAATATTGATTAATCCACGTCTAAAGACATGGGGCACCCGGCTATCCCAGCTTGTAGTAAAAATGTAATATTAGTTCTCAGTACTATCAACATCATAAAAAAGATGCGGGCAACAAATCAACACTGATTTAATATAGAAAGTGTATTTTAAAATGTATGTATCAGGTGTGGTTCTAAATTCCCGCCCAATGGTGGGATACAAATTTTAATAGATTATAATTATGTTAACAAGATAATGTTACAAAGCGCGCTGTCCCCAGATTATCATAATGCCGGAGTTTTGTCATAATTATTAAATATATCTCTAATCGAATTAACTATCAATGAATTTATTTATTCGGCAATTTGAATGATACTGCAATAAGAAACCCACCGCAACCGGTTAAGGCCGGATTTGTTTGGGTATAATTTTCTTCTTAAATCTTCTCACTATGCCAAAGCCCGCTATTCCTAAGCCGAATAAAACTATTGAAGCTGGTTCTGGAACTACTGCATTTAATGAAACATCAAGATTTCCATCAAACTCCATTCCTTCGCCACAATAACCACGATTATCCCCTCCTGGTCCTCCAGGGCCGTAAGGACCTACTGCCAAATACCCTTGACTGAAAGAAGCACCATAGTTAAAACTTAAAAAATCATCTGTACCAAAATAATCAAACCTATATTCAAAAGATGTTCCCAAAGACCCTAAAACATACCCATCGTACCACCAATCATATTCCCAACCATCAGAGCTGTACCCATAATTATTTGAAATATCTGGTGAGATTGGTTCTAACATAAAGCTTTCAAATGTATATTGTTGAAACACATATTCATATACATCAGCGGGGAAATCGGAATCGGGGAAATCACTGCGTGGAGGAACAAGTTCAAGTATATCAGTAGATATGTCAATTGACATCGTATAGCTATGAATATCGATTTTTTCTAAATTAGAATAACTAACATCAAAATATCCCAAAGCATAGCTATAATCAAAACAGACAAATAACATTATAAATAGAAATACACCTTTTTTCATAAATTCTCCTTACTATGTATGCTCAAGAAATACAATACTCAGTTAATAATATATAGGATATTCTATAGTATTGCAAGAAAAAAAGAAGTTTTATCCATACAATTTCCCCATCAAATCGTAGTTGAATTATGTTCTCGCCCTTGTGTATATGGATAATTATGGGATATGGAAATTACATTTTTACTACAAAGAAATTGTGCGAAAAATGCTTTTTGGCAAAACGAACCCATTTTCGTTGTAATTCAATAAAGGTGATTAGATTACAAGGAATTATCAGGAATATATAATAATTACCCTGGATTCCCGCGCATGCGGGAATGACGTTGGAGAATAGGCATTGTGCAAAAAAACACTAAAACGGGAAAGCAAAGCCATTTGGCTGTAACTATATGAAACATATATTATTATAGAGAATTTATACGATCATATAAAATTATTGGTAAAAATATTAGTAGTAAAATTGTAACTGAAATATGGGCAACCATGAATTCTTGTGGGGTGCCCCACAGCTTGTTATAAATCCTGAGAATAACGAAGGGCTATGGGTTAAATGAATTGAGCAAAATAATAGAGTTACATAATCAACATACAGTCGCCGTAGCTGTAGAAACGATAACCGTCTTCAATCGCCGCGTTGTACGCATGCAGGATTTTTTTACGGCCCGCAAATGATGATGCTAAAATTATCAGTGATGATTTCGGCAAATGAAAATTAGTCAGCAGATGATCAACGATTTTAAATTTATAACCCGGTTTGATATACAGATCGACTTTGTCAGCGTACGGTTGTATCTCCCCATCACTGATCTTGGCCGATTCCAATGTCCGAACTGATGTGGTACCAACCGCAAAGATCTTCCCTCCGCCTTTTCTTACTTCGTTGAGAGTCTTGGCAGAAGATTTAGTGATCTCGGCAAATTCAGCATCAACCGTATGGTCCTCGACATTTTTAGTTTTGACCATCTTAAATGTCCCATAACCAACATGCAGTGTTACCTGAACAATTTTCACACCTTTACTTTTGATACTATCAAGGATCTTTCTGGTAAAGTGCAAACCTGCTGTAGGAGCGGCAACAGACTTGGCTTTACTGGGATGAGCATAAACAGTTTGGTACCGTTCCTCATCTGTTTCACGATCAGGGCGATGAATATAAATCGGAAGCGGAACATGACCATATTTGGCAATCAATCTCTCGGCTTTGGTTTTACCGCCAAGACGCATCAAAGATTTTCCATCAGGAAACTTCTTTATGACTTTAATAGAAGTTTTATCATCGAGGAAAAGATCTTCACCTTCTTTGACCCGGCGAGTCGGATGAGTCAAAACAACCCAGCAGTTTTTCCCCTCATGTTTGATTTCCTCGAGAAGAAATACTTCCACTTTACCGCCGGTTTTTCTT
>JAAERC010000981.1 GCA_024230695.1 Candidatus Zixiibacteriota bacterium | reverse complement strand
GAGGGAAGACGTATGGAAAACGGCCATCTTTGGCGAGATATTTTGCTAATCTTGTTGATCTGGCAACTGATCGAAACAGGGCTGTTCAATTCTAAGAAATATTGAAAAATAAGGTATCCTATGGTAATCTAAAGGGCTGAAATTACGATAGGAGGTCATACAATGTTAGAAAGTTTCTTGTTTAAGATCAAAGACCATCGTCGCAAACAAGGGCGACGGTATCAATTGGGACATATACTGCTCTTTACAATTCTGGCTATCTTGAGTGGAGCCGATTCTTATCGGAAAGTGCAAAAATTTATTGTGGCTCATTATGACACGCTCAATGAAATATTTGAGTTAAATTGGAAGAGAAAGCCAGCCCATACCACAATTCGGGATATCATTCAAGGCACATCAGGCCCAGAACTGGAACAAAGTTTTCGGCAGCACAGTCAGGTTCTGGCTGAAAAGGAAGACCAAAAACAGTTCATCGGTTGCGATGGGAAGGTGTTGCGTGGCAGCTTTGACCACTTCAAAGACCAGAAAGCGGTCCAAATTCTGAGTGCCTTTATGAGCGACAGCCACATCATCTTGGCCCATGAAGAGATTGCCACAAAAACCAATGAAATCCCAACGGCCCAAAGGTTAATGGCAGAGTTAGGCTTATCGGGCTATATTTTCACTTTTGATGCCCTCCATTGTCAAAAAAACGCTAAAAACAGCCAAAGAAACCGGCAATGAGGCTATTACGCAAGTCAAAGGCAACCAAAAAAGATTGCTCAATGATTGTCAAACCATTGCCAAAACAACAACTCCGGATGAGGTTTATCAAGAACCAGTGACCAAAACTCGTAATCGGATAGAAAGTCGCAAAGTTGAAATCTTTATTTCTCCGACCTTAACCGACGATGAAAAGTGGGCCTTGGTCAAAGTTGTTATCAAAGTTGAACGATACCGACAACTGTTTGATACCAAAACTAAAACCTGGAAAATTTGTAATGAAACCTCCTTTTATATTTCAACCATTGTTTTGAGTGCTCAGGAGTTTTGTCAAGCCATCCGCAATCATTGGGGGATTGAGAATAGAAATCATCATGTCCGCGACGTGACGATGGGGGAAGACAAATCTCGTATTC
>JAAERC010000980.1 GCA_024230695.1 Candidatus Zixiibacteriota bacterium | reverse complement strand
ATCGGCCAATTCCAATCGTTTGGCACAGATATCTAAATCATTTTGCAGTCGCGCATATTTGATTGATTCGGCCAGAGAGATCGATCCCAAATGGTTTGAGAACGAAGATGGACAGATTGATATTGTTGGATTGTCTGCGGGGGCATCAACTCCTGATTTTTTGATAGAAGGCGTTATAGAGAAACTTAAAGGATTTTCTTTAACACCGGTTGAATTGGTTTACCCTGATAAAAAATCAAATAAAAATGAGCTGGCACTAAAAAATCCATCCGTGTAAAATCAATTTTATTCTAATTTCTTTATCCGCACAATCAATAAGTGCTGAACAAAAATGTTGTTTGATTCGTTATATTTAATAGAGAACGCGATTTTAAATTATTATATTTGAAACTCTAAGGAACAATATTCGTCCTAATTAATAGCTTTGTCAGCATCGTTTAATTCTATTGTTAATCTTTTTGGTGGTAGTATTGTGCGTAAATTAAATTTAGACCGGACCCAATTATATTAAAAGAAGCGAAAAGTTTTATAGGAAAAATTAAAAGTATTCTTTATACTATACATCTCTGGGGAGGGTGTCGATAATATGACAACTCTTGCCAGCGACATTTTCGAGTAGATACAGTGTTAATTTTCTCGAATGAGAGTGCACAGTTTTGATTATTTTCTGGAGGCAGAATGTTTAAAAAAGTTTTAATGTACGTAAAACCCCAAAATAGCCATTGTGATGAAGTGAAAGAATATCTTGCTGATCAGGATATAAGTTTACAGGTTCGTGATGTTAGCTCTGACCCTTTGAAACAACCGGAAATCACGCGATTGCTGAGACATTTTGATTTGAAACATTTTCTTGATACTGATTCAAAGGTCTATAAAAGAAATAAAATGGACAAATTAATGCCGACGAGGGATGAAATTATAAATTTAATGGTAGAGGATAATGATCTCCTACGTGTACCGATACTTGTTTCAGGTAGATTAATGACAATTGGATGTAACCGCGAAAAAATTACCGAGATGCTTCAAATTAGAAATAATGGCCCTATGCCAGCAAGAGATGATAGACCGAGACAGCCGAGAATTAATCGCCGAACAAAAAAATAAATACCCTATTTATACTTATAACCAGAGAAAATCAATTTAGGAAAAGCTAAAAATGGATATTGAAAGAGAAATTCTTGAAGTTGATATCCTTGTCGTGGGGGCAGGGCCGGCCGGACTATCTTTTGGTTATCATCTGGCCAATTTGATAAAAAAATCAGAAGGCAGAGTTTCCTTGCCTGAGGTAGTTATTGCTGATAAAGGCTCTTACCCCGGCGCTCATTCATTATCTGGGGCAGTTTTAAATCCGCGGTCTCTCCAGGAATTAATGCCCGATTACCTTGAAAAAGATGTCCCTTTTGAAAAGAAGGTTCATGCCGACTCAATGTTGTTTTTTACCGAAGAATCAAAATTTAAACTTCCTTTTTTACCGGAATCATTTAAAAATGATGGTAACTATGTTGTTTCGTTAAATAAATTTTCATCGTGGATGGCCGAGCAGGTTGAGGCGATGGAGATAAATATATTCCCTGAAACCGGAGCGTCAGAACTTCTTGTTGAAGATGGCCGGGTAACCGGAGTTCAAACAGTAGATTTAGGTTTGGACAAAGAGGGAGAGCCCCGTTCGAATTTTGAACCCGGTTCTATTATTAAGGCCAAAGTTGTTGTTCTGGCCGAAGGGGTTCATGGTTCATTGACTAAGCAGGCCTACTCAAAATTAAATATTGCCGCCGGCAAACTGCCACAAGCCTATTTAACCGGTGTAAAGGAAGTCTGGGAAATTCCAGAGGGTCGTCTTGATGATGGTGAGATAATCCATACATTTGGTTGGCCTCTTCCGCCTGAAGAATATGGCGGCGGATTTGTTTATGATATGGGCGGTAATATGGCGGCGGTTGGGTTCGCGGTTGGACTCAATAGTCCTAATCCAGTTAATGATCCGCATTACCTGATGCAAAAATTTAAAACACATCCGGAAATAAAGCGAATATTCAACGGCGGTAAAATGCTTCATTATGGAGCCAAAACCATTCCCGAAGGCGGATATTACGCTATGCCAAAACTGTATCACGACGGACTTTTAATTATTGGCGATTCAGCCGGATTTTTGAATTCACAAAAGCTAAAAGGAATTCATTTGGCGATAAAATCCGGGATGCTTGCCGCGGAAACAGTTTATGAGGCTCTGGAAAAAGATGATTTCAGCTCTACAACTTTAAAGGGTATGAAAGATCGTTTCGAAAAATCATGGGCCAAAGAAGAATTATATAAAGTCAGGAATTTCCATGCCGGGTTTGAGGATGGTTTATTAATGGGTATGGCATATTCCGGCCTGCAATTGATCACAGGTGGGACAGGACTTTTTAATCGTCGGGAAACCCATGCCGATCATAAACATATGATGCCTTTTAAGGAATATCTTGCCCGTAAAGGTCAGCAGGCAGTCAACAAGGATCTCAAATTTGATAACGAATACACTTTTGACAAATTAACCGATGTTTTCCGTTCGGGAACAAAACATGAAGAAGAACAACCATCACATTTGGTGATAGCTGATTTTGATATCTGTAATACCAAATGCACCGAAGAATTTGGAAATCCATGCCAGTATTTTTGCCCGGCACAGGTTTATGAGATGATTGAAGATGAAGAAAACCCGGGACAGAAAAAACTGATGTTAACTCCATCAAATTGTGTCCACTGTAAAACATGCGATATCGCCGACCCATATCAGATTATTACCTGGGTTACTCCTGAAGGTGGCGGCGGCCCCAATTATACAAACATGTAAATTATT
>JAAERC010000979.1 GCA_024230695.1 Candidatus Zixiibacteriota bacterium | reverse complement strand
TACCGGGTTGACGCCAACTATGATGATCGCTTTGAGGGTTGGGAGTTTCCCGACCGCCCCAAAGAATATAACCGAGCCTTAAATTTTGGAAACCTGCCACATAAATGCACAATTAGAATTTTTAGTCTTGACGGTGATTTAATCAGAGAGATCGACCATGACAAAGCTCCGGGAGATCCAATGAGTTCTTATGAGAAGTGGGATATGATTAGTCGTAACACGCAATATGTTGTGGGAGGCATATATTACTACTCAGTTGAATCCAGTTATGGTAATCAAGTAGGAAAATTCGTAATTATTAGATAATTACTTGCCGAATCGATCAATTCAGAGTATTCTTACAGCTATGTTTAGACTTCGAAAAGAGATAATGATTATAGTTCTTATAATTATTTCATCATCCGCCATATTGGCAAGAGAAATATTACCTGAAGCGCCTTTGAACCTTCGCAAAATTGGAAATAATGACCCCTATATGACGATTGCCACTCATGATGTTGGAAAAATCGCCATGACGGTAACAAATTTTGGCGTCCTTGGAACATCCGGTTATAATATCCCCGACCCTATTACAGGCTATGCTTCTCCTTCATTAAGTTATCCTCAAGGGTATGGTCTTAATTATTTATCCAGCGCTTCTCTTTGGATTGGTGCAGTTGCTGGCCCTGATACTCTCGTTTCGGCTGGGAACAATATTGGATGGGGCGATCTTAATGAATTACTTCCTCTTCCATATCCCGAAGGTGATATTCTGTTTCGATCTATCAATGACCCTGAGGCTCCCGAGTATATTGATGCAGTCTCCAATCAGGATTTTAT
>JAAERC010000978.1 GCA_024230695.1 Candidatus Zixiibacteriota bacterium | reverse complement strand
GACAAAGTGCCCACAAATGTTTAATTTCGGGCGCTATGATAGAATAAAAATATGTTAATCTGACCTCGAATTTGCCGAGCTAATTATAATAGTGATATAAACTTAATGGAGATTGCTTGTATTCATTTAAAGAGTTAAAACGAACCCATACCTGCGGGGAATTGACAGTTAACAATATCGACCAGACGGTTATATTAAACGGCTGGGTGCAGGAATATCGAAATCTTGGCGGACTGTTATTTATTGATATTCGCGACCGCTATGGAATAACTCAGGTTGTTTTAAACCCTGAAAAGGTATCAAAGGAAGTTTTTGAGAGGGCAGTTTCGGCTCGCCATGAGTTTGTGGTTTCGGCCAAAGGTGTTGTCGGGAAACGTCCTGAAGGAACCGAAAATAAAAATATGGCCTCCGGGGAGATCGAGATAGCTGTGGATGATTTTGCCATTCTGGCTGAATCAAAAACACCGCCATTTGAGATCGCCGAAGAAACTAATGCCAGCGAAGTGCTTCGACTGGAATATAGGTATCTTGATCTACGTCGCCCGCAGTTACAGGAATGCATGAGAATTAGACATCTGGCGACAATCGCGATCCGGGAATATTTGAATTCATTAGATTTTTATGATATTGATACGCCGTTATTGATGAAATCGACACCAGAAGGGGCTCGTGATTATATTGTTCCAAGCCGGATTCAAAAAGGGAAATTTTACGCGCTTCCGCAATCGCCTCAGCTTCTTAAACAGATTCTGATGATCTCAGGGTTTGATCGGTATTATCAATTGGCAAAGTGTCTTCGTGATGAAGATCTTCGTGCCGACCGTCAACCGGAACATACCCAGGTCGATATGGAGATGTCGTTTGTTACAGTTGATGAGATCTTCGGTATTATGGAAGGGATGATGGCTCATCTTTTTAAAAAGGTGCTTGATGTTGAACTAACAACTCCGTTCCCTCGGTATGAATATGCTGATGCGATGAAACGCTGGGGAATAGATAAGCCTGATCTACGGTTCGGGATGGAACTAAATGATATTTCTGATATAGTCGGAAACTGTGATTTTAAAGTGTTTGCCGATGTTGTCAAAAAAGGCGGTGTTGTTACAGCGATATGTCTCAAAGATGGTGCCTCATATTCCCGCAAGCAGATCGATGAATTAACTGAATTTGTGAAAAATCTTGGTGCTGGCGGATTGGCCTATATTCTAAAGGCCGAAGCTGGAGATAAATCACCGATTCTGAAATTTATTGGTGAGGAAGTCAAAGATAAAATCTGCGAAAGATTAAATGCGGAAACCGGCGATGCGGTTTTTATTATTTCGGATAAAGCATTAAAAGCAGAATCTATTCTTGGTCAGTTAAGGTTGTATTTGGGCAAAAAACATAATTTGATAGATAACAAAGAATGGAAATTTATGTGGGTAACAGGATTTCCACTGTTTGAATATAACGAGGATGAGGACAGATTGGAGGCGATGCATAATATTGTATCATCACCAAAAGATGAGGATTTTACCTTACTTGAAGAACAAAGCGATCTGCCATTAAGTGATTTAAATCATCCATTAAGAAAACTACGAGCCGAGCAGTACGATATGGTTCTAAATGGAGTCGAGTTATCATCGGGCGGGATAAGGAATCATCGCCGTGATATCCAGCAAAAGATATTAAATATTTTAGGGTTCACCGATGAACGCGCCGAAACGATGTTTGGGTTTTTATTACGAGCCCTTGAGTATGGTGCTCCTCCTCATGGTGGTATCGCAACCGGGCTGGATCGTCTTGTAGCTCTGATGACCGGGCGAAGCAGTATCCGCGATGTTATTGCATTCCCGAAATCGACCACGGCGTCCTCATTGATGGATGGTGCTCCATCTGATATTGATCCCGAGATGCTCAAAGATCTTGGGTTGCATATTACTAAGTAAACATTTATATTAAAATTGGTATATGGATACTGAAACAAACAATCAGATTTCAAAAACAATCTCGATCGAGGGTTTTGACCCACGCCTGCTTTTTGGACAAAACGATAATTACCTGCGCAAGATAGAAAGTTCATTTAAGGCGCATATTGTAGCCCGTGGAGATAATATTCTTGTTGATGGCTCCGAAGATGAAGTAGACAAAGTTATAAAATTATTTGGTGATTTAATGCTTCGATTGAAGCAGGGAGATGATATCACTGAACAATATCTTAATTATTCGATTGAAATGGTAAATGATGGCAATGATAGTCCAGCTGAATTAATAGCGGCCGATCATCTCAGCGATTTTACATTAAATCTAAAAGTTCGACCGAAAACAATTGGTCAGAAAAAATATCTTGAGGCTATCGAGGGGAACGATATTGTTTTTTCGATTGGTCCCGCAGGAACCGGTAAGACTTATCTGGCCGTAGCTGTTGCTGTTTCAGCCCTAAAAGAGAAACAAGTTAATCGAATAGTTTTGGTTCGTCCGGCTGTTGAGGCTGGTGAATCGTTAGGATTTTTACCGGGTGATATCAGAGCCAAAGTCGATCCGTATTTGAGACCGGTTTACGATGCTCTGCATGATATGATTCCGGCTGAGAGAATTAAAAAACTGATTGAGCTGGGTACAATTGAGATCCTTCCTTTGGCTTTTATGCGGGGACGGACATTAAATAATACATTTGTAATCCTTGACGAGGCCCAGAATACGACTTCGGCTCAGATGAAGATGTTTCTAACCCGTTTGGGTGAGGGTTCGCGGGCGATTATTACCGGAGATATTACGCAAATAGATCTGGGCGATAAGAGGAGTTCCGGATTAGTTTTGATTCAAAATATATTGACTGGGATTGATGGGATTAAATTTGCGTATCTGACTGACAAGGATGTGGTCAGACATCAGCTTGTTCAAAGAATTTTGCGTGCCTACGAACGACATGAGGCAAAAAGTCAAAGAGATTAAGGGGAGGATTATTTCCGAATTCAACAGATATTAGGAGATAATTATGGATAAACGAATAAACCAAGTGGCGGCTCTCGCCAACAGTACGGCCTACGATGAGGATATGACCAGAGAATATGTCGATGGTGCACCTCATGTTAAACATGCATCATTAAGAGAGCTGTACGGAAGTTTGGTTATTCGGATATTTGATGAGGCTAAAAAATATACAGATGTGCCAAAGGTATTAGATCTGGGAGCAGGAGAGGGGACAGTCACTCGACCGTTTTTGGAACTTGGTGCCAACGTAGTCGCTGTTGATATATCTGAAAGTCAGCTTGTGGCTTTAAAGGCAAAATGTAAAAAGTTTGGCGATAAATTAGAAGTGCGCAAAGAAGATATTAATGATACATTACAAAACAAAAATGACAAATATGATATTATTGTGGCCAATTCATTTTTGCACCATATACCAGACTATCTGGGAATGATAAAAGATGCGGCATCAATTCTAAATCCTAATGGTCAGTTTTTTTCATTTCAAGACCCGCTTAGATATGATTCACTTGGAAAAGTGACATCTTTGTTTTCTCTGATGGCTTTGCTTTCATGGAGGATTTTTAAGGGTGATCTGATCGGCGGGATAAAAAGACGGATAAGGCGTTCCCGCGGGATTTATCTTGAGGACTCATTTCATGATAATGCCGAATATCATGTTACCAGAAATGGTGTTGACCAGGATGGAATTGCCAAATTATTAAAAAGTCTAAATTTTGATTGTAATATTGTTTCTTATTTTAGTACACAAAGCAGTTTGTTTCAGCCGATTGGCGAAAGATTAGGAGTGAAAAATACATTTGCTGTTATTGCACAAAGTTGTTGTGAATCGGAAGCCAAAATTGATGAAACTTTATCAGATGATCTTTCAGTCGAACCTAAAAAGGAAAGGCTGGTTTAGTAGTTATGTATAAAATACTGCTAAGAACAAAAAGATTCATCAAGAGTTTTATCAAGGTAAAATCGGAAACAAGACAGATGCCGGTTCTGGGCGCGAGGCATAAGGTCAATAAATATGTTATGCTGATTCTGGCAACAGCTTTAATAGCATTGTTATATCCGACCGAGAATCTGTTTTATCCCCTTGATTTTCCAAAAGTTGGTGAAACTGCTCGAGAGGATATAATCTCACCTTTTCAAATAATTATTGTGAAATCCGAATCCGAACTTCAGCAGGAACGAATTGAGTCCGCCTCGGCTATCCCGATAATTATTGAATATGACAACACTATTGTTGATTCGGTTTTTTCAAAATATAATAAATTTATGAATTCGGCTGATTCTGCGGCCAAAATAGTTCAAAGTATTAGGTCAGATAGTGCTGTTGGTGAAAGACAGGTTGATAGTATTATAAACGAGTTTACCGGAGATATATCCCAATTGTACCCTCTTATGAATATAAACAGTATTAATCGGCTGATTAAAGAAAATAACGTATCTAAGCCCGATTCGGTTATTGAAAAAAATCTAAGAGAAAATATATATTTTACCGGTATTATGTCCGATATCAATCTTCTTCCGGAGCATAAATCCAACTCTGTGATTGTTAGAATAGGCAAACGGGATGTCTTTTTAGTACGCGATAAATTATTGGATCGTTCTTTGGCCTATGCAAATTTTAGGAATAATTTAAAAAGCAAAGCCCTGACTGATAATTTTGATATTGATTATTTTTATGATCTGGGGAAAAATTTTATTATTCCTAATTTGGTTCTCAATACTGGCGAAATGGAGATCAGGCAGGAAACGGCAATAAACGAGATAAAACCAATAAAGGAAACGGTCTCAGAGGGCGACCTAATAGTTCGGGCTGGAACCAAAATCAGCGAGAGACAACAGGAGATATTAAGAAAAGTATATCATCAAAGGACACTGCAGGCCGAAGAGAAAGGTCTTTATGAGCAATACATGCCGGTTATTGCGCGAACCTTATTAGTGTTATTAATATTCTCATTTTTGTATTTGTACTTTTATCATTTTAAAAAACAAATTTATAATTCGAACCCGAAAATTCTTGCGATATTTTTGATAATTGCCCTGGAATTAGTATTAATTTATGTCGTCGATGTGAAACTGAACCTGCCCGAATATATTTTCCCCATAATTATATTTTCTATATTGATTACTATTCTATTTGACCCTGAGACAGGAATATTTACCACCTTTGCTCTGGCCCTACTATTGGGTGTTTTGCACAGATTTAGTTTCCCACTGGTTTTGATAACTGTGGTTTCCGGAACGATTGCTTGTTTTACAACCCGTCAGGTTCGTCAGCGTTCTGAGTTTTTTAAGTCGATTCTGTATCTTTCTATAACATACATATTATTAATATATGTGATAGAGTCATTTGATATATCAAATACAAAGGGTGAGATTCTCAATCTAATCGGTCTGGGAATACTTAACGCGGCAATTTCCCCGCTTTTAGCTATTGGTTTACTTCCTGTTTTTGAATCTTTGTTTGGATTCACCACCGATATAACACTTTTGGAATTATCCGATATGAACCGACCGCTCTTAAAGCGGCTGGCAATTGAAGCTCCAGGTTCGTATCATCATTCTATTATTGTTGGTAATCTGGCCGAAGCGGCGGCCAAAGCAATTAATGCCAATTCGCTTTTGGCGCGGGTTGGAGCCTATTATCATGATATAGGTAAAATTGAAATACCTGAATATTTTGTTGAGAATCAACTTGGGATTAAATCAAAACATCAGGACCTAACGCCAACGATGTCGGCAATAATTCTATCCTCCCATGTAAAAAAGGGGCGGTTTATTGGTGAAGAAGCGGATTTACCAGATGAGGTTCTTAATTTTATTGAGGAACATCATGGAACTATGCCAATGCCGTATTTTTATAATAAAGCGAAGGAACTGGGAGAAGATGCACCGGATATAAACGAGTTTTCATATCCCGGACCTAAACCACAGATTCGAGAAACTGCGATTGTGATGTTGGCTGATAGTGTTGAAGCGGCCAGCCGTACTTTAAGTGATCCCAAACCATCACGGATTTCAAATTTGGTGCAAAATATTATTAATGACCGCTTCCAATCAGGTGAACTTGAGGATTGTCCATTGACCCTGAAAGATCTGGCTCAGATTCGTGAATCGTTTGTCCAAATTCTAATTGGTGTGTTTCATCACAGGGTTGAATATCCCAAAAAGGAGATTGTAGAGTAGTGCAGTTTAATATAATTTCTGTTAGCAATAGAAGAACTCCAAGAAAAAAAATAATTCAATTAATGTCAGCTATTAAGGATAAAGAAGGCGCTCCAAATTCTTCGGTGAATATTAATTTTATTGATGACTATCGTATCTCAAGATTAAATGAAGAATTTAGGAAAAAAACAGGACCGACCGACGTTCTTTCTTTTAATCTCGACGACGACGAAGGACCAGATTCGGTTTTGGGAGAAATATATATATCGACTGACACCGCAGAAAAAAACGCGAAACTTAATAAGTTGACCTATACCGATGAAATTTTAAGACTTTGTTGTCATGGGTTTCTGCACCTTCTTGGTTACGATCATATAAGTAAAGAAGACAGGAAAAAAATGGAGGAAAAAGAGGACTATTATTTGGGAAGGTTTTCCTGATGGAGATTCTTTTTTATTTTCTGTTAATTGTTGTTATTTATTTTCTGGGGCATATTCTATCTTTGTACTCATCGGTGGCGTATCTTGAATCGGACGAATTAGAAGAGACGGCCCAAAACCTTACTGGGTACCGAAAAAAGTATCTTGAATTGATTATAGATAATCCGCGTATTTCTATTCAGATAGCTTTGCTTTTTAAATCTTTTGCTCTGGTTGGCGTTACATTACTGGGCGTTTTTTTGGCCGGTGAAGTCAAGGCTGTAACTGGTCTGCCGCTGAGTATTGTTTATCCAGTACTATTGGTTTTAATTTGGCTATTGTATTTGGTTTTTATGGAATATCTTCCGCGGCGAAGAGTTCTAAAAACATCCGAAAAAGAGATTGTACGTTATATACTACTGTTTGCGTTTGTCTATCTATTTTTTAAACCGGTGATGGGTTTATATACAAGGACGTTTTATCATGCCGGCAATGGCGATGTTTCCGAGGAGCAGAAAGAGGATATTGTGGAACGTGCCATCGAAACACTTGCCGAACAATCGGGAGTTGATGAGCCAATTGTTGAAGAAGATGAAAAAGAGATGATCAGTCAGATATTTCAGCTCGATCAAACAGAGGTGCGAGAAGTTATGGTTCCCAGGATCAATGTTGAGGGATTTGAAAAAAGTAGCAGTTTCGATGAGATACGATTGAAAACCAAGGAACTTGGTTACTCGCGCTATCCCATTTTTGAAGAAAATATTGATAAAATAATTGGTGTTTTGTATATCAAGGATCTTTTCACAAATATTACATCGGAACGTGATTTTAAGAATATTGGCGATTTCATTCGTGAGCCTTTCTTTGTACCTGAAACCAAAATAATCAGCGAATTACTGGCTGAGTTTAAAAAAACAAAAACCCATATCGCTATTGTT
>JAAERC010000977.1 GCA_024230695.1 Candidatus Zixiibacteriota bacterium | reverse complement strand
TTTCCGGCCGTCATTGGTCCGAAGATAATCATACTATTGTAAAAGAAGATAAGCTTGGTGATAACGATGTTTATGTTATCGAATCAACCCCTATCAAAAAATACAAAGGCTTTTCCAGAAAAGTATCTTATATAGATAAGGGACATTATCTTCCGCTCAAAGAAGAGTATTATAACAAAAAAGATGAATTGGCTCGGGTCTTTACTGCTGAGAAAATCGAAACTATTGATGGTATCATCACTCCGACTCTCAGAAAAATGGAAAATATCAAGAAAAAACAGTACACCACAGTCGAGTTTGGATCCATTCAATATAACATCGGAGCTGAGGAAAATATTTTTTCCGAAAGATACCTCAAAAACCCGCCTCGGAAATTCATCAAATAGGATAAGGAGAGGACTATAATGTTTACAGAAAAATTAATATATATATTAGTATTAATGATAATGCTCTCGGTCCCGACAACCGGGTTTAGTTCAGAAACCTACTTCACCGGTTTTCTGCAGGGACTATACGGCGGCGGAATTGATAACGAGAATCCGACACCATCTGACCTGACCGCTTCGGAAACAAGATTACAGCTGAGAATGGAATCTTTTTCGGATAACGCCGAGTTCTTCGGACGAATCGATTTTGTCTATGATGATTACTATCAGCCGAGTACAGATATAGAATTACGTGAGGGATTTGCCAAATTCAGAATTGGTTCTTTTCTTGATTTTAAAATCGGCCGACAGATCGTCACTTGGGGTACAGGTGATCTGATTTTTATCAATGATGTCTTTGCCAAAGATTATTTATCCTTTTTCACCGGACGGGACGATCAATATCTAAAAGCGCCTCAGAATGCCTTAAGAATGTCGATGTACACCAGTGCCGGAGATATTTCTATTGTTTATTCACCTCGTTTTACTCCCAATCGTACACCAACCGGTGAACGACTGAGCTACTTTAATCCGATGACGCCAAGCGGTGGCGAGATTGTTGGAGCACCTGATTATCTTTTTGAGGAAAATCTTCCTGAATCAAATTATAAAAATGGTGAACTGGCCGGACGATTCAGCAGATATTTCGGAAATGCCGATGTTGCTCTATACGGATACCGCGGGTTCTATAAGAATCCAGTCGGATTCGATATGACTACTATGACAGGTTACTATCCAAGATTAAATGTCTATGGTGCATCGGTTAGAATGCCGGTTTTTGGCGGGATAGCGTGGATCGAGGGCGGATTCTTTGACTCACGAGATGATGTTGACGGAAATAATCCGATGATCCCAAATTCAAAAATAAGCGCTTTAGTTGGTTTTGAACGGCAGATCGGATCAAACCTGACCGCTAATATTCAATATCAAAATGAGAAGATGGTCGATTTTGATAAATATGTTGCGACTCTTCCGGTCGGAATGGTCGAAAGCGATGAAACTTATCACCTGTTGACAACGCGTATTACGCAACTATTTATGATGGAAACTTTATCACTTTCTGCATTTGTGTTCTATTCACCAAACGAGGAAGATTTTTATGGGCGGTTTTTGACCAATTATAAATATTCCGACGCGGTTACTTTATCACTTGGCGCGAACATTTTTGATGGCAAGATGGAATATACATCATTTGGGACTTTTCAAAAGAATGACAATATTTATCTAAAAGTTACGTATGGATATTAAAGGAGAAAGTTATGACCTTAGAAAATAGTATCAGATTAATGGCAGGAACATTGATATTGCTATCAGTATCAATGGGGTATTTGGTTTCATCATATTGGTTTTTATTAACTGCTTTTGTTGGTCTGAATTTGGTGCAGTCGTCGTTTACTAAATTTTGTCCGGCTGAGATCGTGTTTGCAAGATTATTTTATAATAAAAAATAAATACACCGGGATTATAACTAAAGGCGGCTGGAATATTCCAGCCGCCTTTTTTAAATACACTTTTCCTTTGAAAATCTGCTTTAGTATCACTTTTTAACGATAATATCTTGTTCGCCTCTTTTTATATCGAACCGGTTTGGTTCCGGATCCAGATTTAATCTTATTCCTAACTTGGCGGTAATTTGTTCTCCAATATTCTGAGCCACTTTTTGTAAAGTCGGATGAACAAATCTGGAGTTTCGTATTTCCACCATATATACTGAAGCCGGTAAATCCCCGGTAAATCTATTAGAGGTATTAAAGCCTATTGGTATAAAATACTGCTGGAGTTCTCTGGAAATTTTCATTTCGCCTATCGTCTTTTTTATCATTTTTAGATGTTCCGGCAGTTTTTCTCTAACTTTTTCCGGCAGATTATCAGTATACCACTGATTAAATCCTAAGTCAGTGGTCAAAAGCGGCATCCTTTGAGTAATTGCCCGGTGTCTTTGAATATCTCTGAAGGAACCAAAATCTATCTGATACCTAATATCAAGATTACCTATTTGCCCGACAAATTTGGGAAGACCGGTTTTGGGAGGTCTTTTACTGAAAAGCTCATTATATTTTTTCAACTCTTTAAGATCTATATTATTAAAATCAATAATTGGCTCATTGGGACATTCCGGATCGTGGTAATAATAATTTTCCGCAATTAAATCCTGATAAGTTTCTGTATCGTCGGGGATATCATGTCCAAAAGAATGAGGGTGGTGTTTTTGAAGCGCTTCTTTTATCCCTAAGGCCATCTCTCTGACTTCTGCCAAAGGATGATGTTTCAGAAACAGAATTTTATCGGCCGCTTGTCTGAGATCGGTGTGCCAGGCAAAATTAGTCGATGCTCCCGCCGGGAGAAGAGATCTGGTAATATCAAAAGTCCTGGCATCTATCGCCTTATTATAGATAGATTTTTTTTCGCCCTCTTTTATGGGATGAAGTTCTTTCAAATGTTCTCTGGTCGGCTCTTGAGCATCAATATAAAATTGTCGCTGTTTTTCTAATAATTTGTTGCCATTGTCAGTCTGTGTTGGATCAATAAATGGTTGCTCTGAAAAATCTAAATATCTTGTTGAAGATTCCTGACCTCTATAAAGAGGATTATCTTGCACCGCTTTTACCGCCGGCATCGAGACACTTTCAATAAATATGGTCGTGTCGCCACAATCGCCAATTGAATGATGCCCGTAGCCGACATAGAATTTTTCCATAAAATTGTCGGCGCCTTTTTCCGCCAAAATTTCCAGGTGGTTTCTTAGTCCGCCTGTGGAACGCGAATGTAAGGCCTGTAACATAGCTTCCGATTCGGCATCAATGACTGATCCGGTATCAAGAATTATTACTTCTCCGCCATTTTTTAGATTTACTATTGTATGTTTTAAATTTGAAAGTTCTTTTGCCATCTTTATCAAATTCCTATATCCTAACTGTTGTCAACAGAGTAATATATTTCCTATTATAAACAAATATACGATGCAAACATCTAATCACGCCACAAAATAATATATACTGTCGGGTGGTCAATAGTTTTGGCGGAAAACGATGCGGCAATTTCATAAATTCATGGTAAGCTATTCATCCCCATAACCTTCCAGCAAAATGGGTTCGTTTCTTCACTTTTGAGAAAAAACTATCAAGTTGATGTTGATTCTGATATGTCCGCATTTAGGTCTTTTTTCTTTTAGACATGCTTCTCCTTTATTATGTTCGCTATTGATGTGTTAGGATAAAAATTAACGGTGATGTTGTAGTGAATTTGTTAGAAACCCACCATAAATGGTGGGCCACCCAAACGGAGGAGGTAGGATTCGACGCGGGGTATTTTGTGTAATTTCATAAGGATCAATGAATTATGCGTAATCGGATGAGGTAACATTAGTTGAGTTCTGTGTAGTTCACGGTTAGGAAATGGTTAGAAAATTATTAGATTTATAATAAAAATGGACCCGCTTTGGAGCGGGTCCATTTTTTTAATGAAAGGCTCTACTTAAACGCAGAGAAGGAGTTTACCTTTTTTGTATCGTTTATCAACTCATCTGAAACTAATGGAATTTCCAGAGTTTTTTCATTGATCTGATCTTTTGAAACTACTTCATTCGCAGAAATTTCTTCGTTGATCGGATCAAGTGAAACAACTGATTTGGCCGGTGTTTCGCCTCTGATTGGAAGTTTACAGGCAAACATCCAATCTGAACCTCCACATGGGGCCGGACCTTCCTTGTATTTAAAGTTAATAAGATAAACAATATCCAGAATATTGATTTCGCAATCGCAATTAGGATCGCCACTACACAATGCGTACGGTATTGGGTCAGGACCTTCCTTATATTTAAAATTAATGAGATAAACTATATCAAGGATGTTAATTGGTGCCTCACCATTTGCTTCACCAGTCTCACAATCGCCCATGCCATCGCAATTGGCACGGTTTGGCTTTCTGTCTCGAGCATCAGCATTTCCACTAATTGTATAGTGAAGCGGGTAACCAACATTTGTTTCCCAATCGCTCCAGCAGTTACCTTCATTGGTTGTCAAATCATCCCAATATCCACCAGCAACATCATCTTCGGCATTAAGGAAATTGTCAAAGAAATTATGATGGACGATCATACTGTATGAACTTGTTGATATTGTGGCATAATCCTTAATACTAACACCGGTATAATTCTCAGCAAATATATTTTCTGTTAGAGTCGAGGAGATATCGCCATTACCATCGGTGTTTATTAAGAGTCCATAATCACCATTATTGTAGATCATATTATTATGAACAGTTGCATTTATTGAAGAACCAGCATCTTTGCCTTCATCGGTGAGTAGAATCGCACCGCTTGTAAGCGAGCCAGATGTTGAATTATCGTAAATATTATTATCCTCGATAGTTACGACAATATCAACATTGCCGGCATATCCCGGGACCTCATTTCCAACAATTATGCCATACTGGCAACTGGTAATTTCATTTCCTTCAATAACAACCGGCTTGCTTATAGGATCGACTATTCCCATAGTGAAAGAGTTCTCAACATATATAGCCGATACAGTCGATTGATCGGTCGCCGCCCAGGTATCATAATTACTAAAGATATTATCTCTAATAGTACCTGTGGCCGCAGAGCCTAATTCGATTGCATATCCAAAATCATCAACGACCATATCAAAGCTATTACCCTCAACAAGAAGGTTGATATAATCATGAGCAACTACTCCAACACGACCAGTTTTGAGGAATGTATTATTCAATATATCTATCTGAGCTCGAGCGCCATCGGTATAGTCAGGAGCCCGCAGGTAAGATATAAATTCATAATATCCGGCTGTATTCATATTCTGGAGAGTATTATTAGAAATTTCTCCAGCAGAATTCCAGAAAAGTAAGCCAAAAGTATTATCCGCTTTAATCAGATCAAAATCCATTGTCATATTGCTTAGGGTAACGCCGGTTGAACCAAATACACGGATCGCGGCTTGGCGACCAGCGTCATACGGAGCAAATCCCCAATCAAGTGTGGTTGCCGGTTTAAATATCGTTCCCGCCTCGGATTCACCAAGAATACTCACGCCTGTGCGGCTATCGATATTTATCGGAATATCATAGTTGCCGTCAAAAACATGAACGGTTCCTGCGTCTGAGACAGCGTTGACACCGTCTGCAATTACATCAAAAGCGTCATAACCAAAAATATGTCCGCCAACATTGGTTCCTTCCGCGGTACCGACCCAGTCATCGTCTACCCAGACCTCGGCCAACGAACAGGCAAACCCACAAAATGAGAAATCAGAATTACACCATGGTTCATAATCAACAGGACCTGTAACATTTGATGCCACAACTGGACAACTGAGCGTCCCCCAATAATTTTCCTCAGCATCCAAAGTAGATGCAAAAGCACCATCAACAATCACAGCCATTCCATTATTTATGAAACTGTTGCCTGTAACATCATGGGCCGGGTATGTCATATCGGTATCAAAAACAAACCTCATCGCCACATCATTATCTTCAAAGGTATTGTCTTCAATAATGCTCGGCATATGGGTTCCCGCTCCGGCACCATAATACTGCCAATCAAGAGCAGGAGTAGTGCTCGAATGCAGATCATCGCTCGCATTCATGAAGATATTATCATAAATATGATGATCGCCAAAGAACAATGTCGGATCACTGTCAGGGCATCCATGGCCATTGTAGATGGCATCGCTACAACCATCAAAGGTATTGCCATAGATATCAAATGCCCGGGTGTTTGACATTGTCATGCCACCCCAAGTCTCATCAATATTATCAAATATCAAAACCGGAGCGTCACCAAAACCATCACGTTCAGCAAATCGATTGTGACAAGCAAAAATAGACGTTGCCCAATGGGAATCATCTCCCGAGGCACGATCTTCAATAAACTTGTTGTCGTGAATACTGAGCATCAACGGGCCATTAGTTGCGCGGTAGATATACACACCGGCACCATACGTCGCAGTAGCCAAAGCACGGCAATTGAAGGTAAATCCGGAGACTTCATAATTCATATCACCGGTATATCCGGTCATATTACCAGTAAGACATTTACTACCTGCGGGTGCAATCCATGTGACAAGATCACGATCTTCACCCACGAGAGTGATATCTTTACCAGGAGTCAGTGTGACTTGTTCAGTGTATGATCCGGCATAAACGGTAATATTATCACCTGACGACGCCGTGGCATAACCATCACCGATTGTACCTGTATTGTCAACGCCCCATGACCATGGGCTGGTATGGGCATCGCCAATATAATTCGCCATCCAGAAAGGTGAATATGAGATCGGTCCCAAAACGGTTTCACCACTTCCGCGAGTATCATTGTACGAAGTAGTAATGGTCGCGGCCTTTTTAGGCAGGTCGTCCCCATAAGGACTAGTCAAACTTCTTACTGAACGTGATGAACGTGAGCGCGAACCAACTGTTGCACCAGTCGGATCATCCCAGTAACAACCGGTTGCATCAACAGTTTCAGGCATAGAGTTATTAACAGCTGAACTGGTATTGCCGCTGAAATAACAACCATGAACATCTATATCAGATGTATTGCTGGCATTACCTGAAAGATCAGCCGCCCAGATACCATCATAAAATGAATTGGTAATCGTACAACCTGTTATAACTGCGGTTAAATCACCATTTTCCCAGCCAGTATAATAAGAACCGCCCCATATATCTTCGTCGGTTCCATAAAGATCAAGACCGTCACCGCCATTATCGAGGATAACACTGTTAGTTAATGTAAAGTTGACATCTGAATTATCACGACTCAACTGAACACCAAGCGGCCACTCATTACCATGAAGGTTTAGATTGGTGAAGTTCAAATTAACAGCTGTTGGTTGAAGATGAATCCAGCCCCAATCACTAAAATCAATACCGGATTGGCAATTATAGACTTCATCGCCATCCATCGACACATCACCGCTCTCAAATAGAAGAATACCGGTCGCAGACCAGTCTTCACCGGTATAAGCTGTGCCTTCAACATAGTTACCAGAGGTAGAACCATGGGCACCATAACTTAGCTGAATACAGTTACCAGCAAGACTACCGCTGGCCTGACCAGTTACAATATTATCATTAACACTGAATTCACAACCAGGACCCATAAGGACAAGGCCGCCCTTTTGGAAGGTTGGAACTGTATTACCGGTTATATCGATCGTAAAGGCTGCCCCCAGACTATGGACGGCGAGTAGAGATACGATCGAGGATGTGCTAGGATTGGCCGAATAAGTGATATTATCAATGATACAATTGCTTATTGAACAGTCGGTATCAAAGAAGCATACACCATAAAAATTGGCCGGACCTGTATCACGACCGTCGATCTTAAAACCATCGATATTGACCGTACCCGCTGTATTGACTCCGATGACAGCATCAATGGTTTTAACCGAGCCGGTCCACTGGGTTATCGAATAGGCCGAACGACTACCAGCATCGGGAGCCTCGATAATACAATCGACTGAACCAGAACCCAAAAGATCAAGATCCTTATCGATATACAATTGCTCACGGTAAGTACCAGCAGCTACGTGAACGGTACTTCCATTAACGGCATCAATTGCTTCCTGAATAGTTGCAAAAGCATCATATCCAAAAATATGTCCACTGATAGGATCGCCATTTGTTGTGCCTGCCCAATCATCATCGACCCAGGCTTCAGTCAGTAGGCAACCTAGCCCACAGTTTGAGAAATCGTCATTACACCACGGATCATAATCAACTGAACCGCTGATTTGAGGAGTTATATCAGGGCAAAGTAAAGCACCCCAATAGTTTTCCTCAGCATCAAGAATTCCACTGCCAATAGCCGTCGGATCAACACCTACTGAATAATCGGTTGAACCTGTAAATGAGTTATGATAGATAGATCCACCGGGAACGGTAAATGTTCCTCCTCCATAGACCCAGATTCCCTGATAGCAATCGACAAATTGATTGTCATGGACATCTAAATTATCTATATCCCATATCTGTAATCCCTGGCCTTCACCCCACTCACCAAGAGCAACAGTATTAAAGGTGTTGTCATAGAGATTGAGATTAATTGTTCTATTTATCTCAAAAGCCGCCCAGTGCTGGGAAGGTGCTGAGAAATTATCGCCTATATTTGTAAAGGTATTGCCATATACGTTAGCAACAGCTGTCCGGTTTGTAGAAAGGCCACGGAATGCAATTGTACCATCACATTCATGTATGTTATTGTTTGCAAAAGTGATCGTTCCCATAGCCGAACCATCGCCGCCACTACCGCTTCTCGAATCAAGCAATGACCAGTTGGCAACATTTTTGAATTCATTGTTGGTAAAATCTACATCACCAACTAAGCTACCACCCGAATATCCATATCGGCCGGAAATCCCTTCACCATCAACAACACAATTGTCAAAAGTAAAGTTCGTATTATCGCCATGAGCACGAATGATTGAACTCGAAGCACCTGCTCCGGTAATATAAAGATGCTGTAAAACAACATCTGATACTCCGGCACTAAGAATAATACCGCCGGATGTAAATGTTTGAGCTATACCAGCACCAATAACTGATACTGATTTATCAACCGTAAAAGTTTCAGCATATGTACCAGGAAAGACATTGACATTATCTCCAGCCGATGCGGTTGCGATACCATCAATTATAGTTCCAGTATTATCAACGCCCCAGTCCCATGGACTAGTATGAGCATCACCCATATAATTAGCCATCCAGAATGGATTATAATCGACATCACCCATAACATCATCGCTCGGGTCTAGATCACCCCACCAGTTACCGGAAGCGTCTAACACAAATCCATTTGTCGAAGTGCCGTTAACATGCGCGCCAAATTCCGCATCCACATTGCCGGCCGTACCGTTTCCATAAATGGTATTAGCGATTACTATAACATTGTTAGAGCAATCATAACAGGCATACTGTAAAACAGTCGGTTCAGTCTCAAACTGAGCATTCCAGTAGGTACCATTAAGATCGACAATCACCCCATCCCAGCCATTGTTATACATGGCATTGTTGGTGATTGTAACGTCATCATTTTTGGGCCCCATATAGATACCATTTTTACTATTGCCGTAAATGTTATTTCCTTCAATAGTAAGATTTACAGGACCAAATGCGGTCAGTGGGTCAGAAACTTTATCGGAGCTTCCGCGGATCAGCAAAATGCCATTTCCGTATTTCAATTTTCCAGCGGCATCACCAGGTAATTCGCTGTTATCATATATCTCATTATTTCGAATCACAAGATCAGAGAAACCACCGGCAGTCTCAATACCGCTACGGTGAGAACCATAAATCTCGTTATCTTCGATTACGGTCCCGGCCATTGAAGCCGGTCCGGCGGCACCATATGCATAATATGATGTCCAGAGAAAGATATTATTGCCATTGCCCTTACAATCAAAGATCTTGTTGCCGGCAAAAGTACTGTTAGTAACACCGTTAGTACCATAAGGATGGTTAATAATATATAGTCCCATTCGCCCATGAGTGCCATCCTGAGATGCAGTGTTGGTATTTGGACCAATAATACTGTTTACAACCTCAATATTACTAATCACTTTAGAATGAGCATAAACTCGCATAAGTGAGGTGTTAAGATTGCCAGAGGCACTCAATTCCTGGACAATAAATCCGTCGAAAGTTACATCATCGGTATCATAGATATCAACAATTGTAACATAACCACCGGATGGATTTGGATGCATTATTATTGTTTCAACCGCATCATCCCAAGCGTAGCCGGAAGGCACAGTGTAACCGTTCTTATTTACACCAGCAGTTGCACCAAGCAGGGTTAATGGTTTATTGATAAGTAGGGCTTCTGTATATGTCCCAGCCGATACATTGATAACATCACCGGCAGAAGCGGCATCAATGGCCGCCTGAATACTACAACCAGGTGTTGCGTAAAACTGCGACCCATCCGAAAGACTTTCAATATACATACCATCGCCGCTCCAATGCCCAATAGGTGCCAATGGCGGTACCGTAGCCGCATTTGCAAGGGATGAGAAAAACCAGATGCGTTCCTGATCGGGACCATCGTTTTGTGTGCCATGCAGAGCATAGGCAAAATCGCTGGCCTGGAATGTTACATCAGCACCATCGATGGGATTAGTACTATAAGTGATAATGGCATTACCTGCAGGCGCGACACCAGGATTATTATAGTCGCCCATCTCAAGTTGAAAAAGGTCACCAAAACTATTGGTACCGGTAAAGAATATATTGCTTGTCCCCAAAGGAGTATAACGACCCCAGGTTGCAACACTGGCATTCTGCCATGCATTGCCACTTAGAGTTATGTCTATTACAGAGACATAATTACAGTCAACAAGTGAAAGGCCATGTCCGCCGTTATCGAGCGAAGATACATTAGAAACTGTAAGATGGCTTGTACCAAGAGCGTCAATACCGCTTCGGTAGGCGTCGCTTACTGTTACGTCTTCTAATGTACAACCATCAACCTGACCAAATTTGACGCCATAGCGCGGCAATGAGCTGGTAATGGTCGATTGAAGAGTAAAAGATTGCAGTGTTACATTGTTTGCTGCAACATATATACCGGAGTTATTCGAGGCCAGACCGGTCGGATCAATAATCACCGATGTCCGGCTGGCACCAATAATCGTTATATCGGCCGTTATGATGTTAAGTGTCTCATAATATGTTCCGGCCGCTACATTAATAACATCACTGGTTGATGCCGCATTAATGGCCGCCTGGATCGTTGCGTAATCAGCTGGCACGTCAATCGTAGCCGCATTTACACCAATGCCTATTAAAGTTATCAGAATAATTCCAATAATTTTAACACATCTACTTTTCATTGTTTTCATGAAAATTTCTCCCTTAGCTTGTGTATAATTTTATAGTCCATATATAAAAAATCTGTCAATCAATTTAGTGACAACTCAAATATGATTGACAGTCTCAAAGGATGGTAATTCCTTCTTCCAAATCTTTGGCGACTGGGAATAACAGACAAAGAAATATCGTTATATAATTTTACGGTTCCCCAACGATACACACATATACAGTGGTTATTGATATGGTTTTTAAATACCATTTTGTTCCCCCAAATTAAATAAGCCACATTGACGAAAGAAGGATTATTGTTTTTATTCCTCGGCCTATCCGAAAAAAATGCTTTTTTGGTTCAAGAATTTAGTTAAACCAGAATAACTTACGAAAGTAAGTAGATATGAAATTAACTAGTATAAAGTTAGTTCACTTTTAATAGTATCCCCCCCTCTCTGGATAATTGTAAAAATAAACAATTAAATTGATTTATAAAATAAATATTGGAAATATCCTGATTGCCTGACTTGTTGCTGTTGCATAAACACAAGAAATGCATACAAAACACCTACTCTGCCAATTGTACTATATTGTCTTTTGCAGTATTATGTGCTCAGCAAAAACTGCGTCAGATCCTTATCCTATTGATTAGGTAATGATTTCCGGTGTCAAAGTCAAGGATTATCCGTATAATTATTGGTGTTTTTATTATTTTTATTAGGTGTTTTACACTATTCATCGATTAATTGGCGTTCATAAAAATCGCTATCCCGAACCGAATTACATGAAATGTTAGATTGTGTTGATGATCAGTAGAACGTTTCTAATTACCTTTTACTTTAGGTAAACAGTAAGCCATTCGAAAAACAAGAGAGCATTAGACAATATCGCGAAAGTCAAATCTCTTAAGGGGAAAATTGCTGATATCCATATTTATCCCATTCCACAAGAAGAAAGGCGCACAACAAGATAGCAATCCATTTGGAAAACACAGCATTCAAAATTGCAATTAAAACATCATTGTTCTTGTTTTAGATATCTACATATTCAAATCGCGTTTAGCTCAACGAAAAATATTTGATATGCGGATAAGTAATTTCGCGTAAGAGATTACACAACAATAAAATAATCTGTTAGAAAATCAATAACGGAGTACATAGAACATATGTCGAACTTTTTTTTTAGATAATATATACCGGGGCAGATCGAAGGCTGGGAACTCACGGCGTGTGTGATATATGGCGGAGGAGGTAGGATTCGAACCCACGGTTCCTTTCGGAACAACGGTTTTCAAGACCGCCGCTTTCGACCACTCAGCCACTCCTCCGGCTAATTGGATAGACCAATTAAATCCTTAGAGAAGGTTTTGTCAAGATGATTTCCCCAATAAATAAAGGGCGGATAATAATCCGCCCCAATATAATCCTAAAATATCAAATCTGTGATAACTACAAATCTTTCTTTATACGCCGCCACAAATACTGGTGCTTTGCCAATGCTGACCATTGGAATAAATATCAACCGAAACTGTCCCATTGCTGAAACTATATGTGGCGATCCAGGCTGACTCTAATGAAAGAGAGCCTTCATCACCCTGACAATCAATACTAAATGCGGCTGACATTCCGATCGAACCGCTACCGGGACAATCCTGAGTTTCATCAAGAACAAGATCATTATATGTCTGGGTTGAGGTCAAATCTATATCACAATCCATAAGTTGCACGCCGGAATCCTGAGAAACAATCGCGACTGAATCATGAACTGCTCCATCAAGAGTAATCACTTCTCCGGTAAACGATTCGGTAGTCACATTAATGCTGGCATGATCCTTGATCTGAAGAACTCCCCCATCGCCGTTATAGACATTGATATCAACATGCTGACGAATATCCATTTCATCGGTTAATAACTCATCAGGATATTGAACAATTGTTTCAGCATTCTTATATCTTAGTGAATCAATCCCTGAGATCAAAAGACTGTCGGTTTGCCCGTCTTCGGTAATTACCAATTTGGCAGAGAATGAAAATACATGCCAAAAATTACTATAGGCATATTCTAAGCTGCGATATTCGAGAACTTCGGCATTTACCTTATGGGCCTTAAATAACGGTGACGATGACCCACCCATCGCCATAACGGTATCACTGAGATCAAATGGTATTTTCATAACTTCAAGGCCTATCTCATTAAGCTCTGACATTGCTTCAAAGCCATTATCGTCCGGTTCGCCTTCAATTACCGGTGAGGTTGATTGTTCTTCACAACCCAAAATCAACAGCCCGCCCAAAACAATTATAAAGATAAACTGTGGTAATGATTTAAAAGACATTTTTCTCCTCCATTTTTTTATTATTACACATAGTTAACTTATCGGACAAAAATATTTTTTTCTTATAGAGATATCTATTTGGTAAATCTTGATTATGTAAATAATAAAAGAGCCTGAAATGGTGAGGAAAAATATACAACAGGAGAAACAGAGAAAGTTTAACTATAAAACTCTCTCCTGTCTCCTGTTCAAATTTGAATTAGAATAATCTAAAGTGAAATTAAACTATTTTTAGTTTACCCAGCGATATACATATCCCATGCCGTATTCTAATAGATGCTCTCTGATTTCATCGAGAGTAAACCATTTATTGCCAGTATCATAAGGATTATTGGGAACAACAACTGACTGCGCCGGATTACCGCCATAAGCAATCAACATCTTTCTTGCCTCGTAATCATCATTGACGGCGGCATCTAATATAACAGAAACATGCCCAACTGAGTCAGGATCATCTTCTTTATACTGAATAAGCATGTGCGATGGTTTAAAAACGCGCGAATCGGTATGTTCAACATTTAAACGAAGAGATTTAGTGTCAAAATATTTTGTAATAAAATCTAAAAACATAAGGAACTCCTCATCTGTGTCGGCGCGACTCATACCTGAGGGCTTATAATAAATATCTTTTCCTTTTTCATCAATATATTCACCTTGTCGCCATTTTTTGTAATTAACAGACAGTTGTTTTTTAAGTCTTACATTAAACTCATCCACATTGCCCTGCATTCTAAAAAAGTGCAACAGCAATAAGACCGGAATATCAGCATCAGTAATATATTTGGAATTAACATCAATATCAACAATTCGATTAAGCGTATCTGCTTTGGATATCTTCTTACCTTTCCAATTTGTAGAAGGTGTTCCCTTAGGTTTTAGTGGCATATTTGTTAACCAGTGTTGATATAGGGTCAATTTTTTTGATGGTAATCGATTATAACCATTTGGGTTAGATATCTGATTAACTAATGACAAACTGGGTTCATTATACTGTGCAAAAGGAAATGGATTGGTGTTTTTAGGCGCATCCTGAGCAAAAGATATTGTGCCCATTAACAGAACAAAGGTCAAGATTATTAGCAGTTTGATTTTCATTGTTCACCTCTTTGGTTTAAATTATTATACACAAAATGAGTAAACTAGTTTTAATAAATCATCATTATTTGCCAAAATTATTAATATACTCCCAATTATTTACTCTTACCCTCAACCATAAGTGCTCTGGCAAATTTGCTTTGTTTTTGAAAGACCGTTACAATTTTAACAGAATCAAGAAAAGCGGTAATTCTGCCTAATGCTTTTTGATAAATCAACTGGTCCTTCAATTCAACTTCCAATTCATAATCTATTGAACCATCACTAAATTCAGTCTTGTCTATTTCAAAAAGCAAACCAATATCGTCGTCGGAATAATTAATCCGGAAACGATCATTTATAAAATAAACTTTCTGAACAAGATCACTGGTTTTGATTATTGGTCGAATAATACTGGCGATTTCTGATGGAATATTGCTATCCCTTAATCCATTTTCGGAGTATTTTATACCGTTTTCATCCGGAATAGAAATTTCAATTTCATCTCTGATTGCCAGACCGCCAGACGACTGCGTTGTCGTTCCTTTTAAGGTCAGACTACTTTTATCCTTTTCAATTCTTAATCTAAGAGCCCAGCCGTTTTTGGATAGAGTCATATCTTCAGAATCAAAAAAATAATTTTCCTGACGAGTCGGTTTTTTGGCTATCTTAAACCGCTCGATAAGCCTGGTATAATTCTCTTCTTTTTGAAGATCAAGTTTTATTTCAATTTCCTGAGGAAGCATCATTCATACTCTATAAAAATAGAATAGCTGCTTAAAAAAAGCAGCTATTCTAAAATAATCATATAATTTATTTAAATCGTTTCGGCGATTTTGCTTCCCATTCAACAACAATTGGGCTTGCCACAAATATTGAAGAATAGGTTCCAACTATAATTCCAAGAATCAATGCAAGTGAAAAGTCATGGAGCACTTCACCGCCAAAAAAGAACAGTGTTCCTGCTACCAACAACGATGTTAAAGATGTCATCACTGTTCGCGAGAGAACCTCATTCACAGAATTATTGACAGTATCAACGAATTGTCCCTTCTTACGAGACTTTTTCAGATTCTCTCTGATTCTATCATAGACAACTACCGTGTCAGTTAGAGAGTACCCGGCCAAAGTCAACAAGGCAGTAACCACCAAAAGGGTTATCTCCTTATCAAGAAGATAGAAAATCCCAAGAACCGCCAGAACATCATGGAATGTAGCCACGGTCGCGGCAATTCCTGAGCGGAAATCAAATCGGAATCCAATATATATTATCAGTCCAATAACCGAGATCAGAACTGCCCATTTGGCACTGGCTCTTAATGATTCTCCTACTGCAGGACCGATCATATGCTCGGAATCTCTGGTGAAAGTATTGCCCTCAAATCGTGCCGAAATAATTTCGCGTAATCTGTCAACCGCTTTTTGATCGCCGGCTTTAGTTTCTTTAACTCTTATAATATATGAGTTGGGAACGTTATGACGCTCCAATTCCTGAATAGCCGCTTCAGGAAAATCGCTGGTAACCACGTCGCGAAGATCAGCAATATTAATTTCATTCTCAAAATTGCCCTGAAGCATTGTGCCGCCCGCAAAATCAATTCCCATGTTGGCTTTATTAAGTAATATCATTGTAAAAGCTGTCAGCCCAAGCAATACCAGGACAGCCGACAACATAAAGGCCTTCCTACGATGGCCAATAAAATCAATATTAGTTTCTTTTAGTATCCTAAACATTTATCGACTCCTTATATGCTAAGTGATTTATAACCCTTGCGTATATCAAAAATTGTTTTGGTAATAACGACTGCCGTGTAAAGTGAGATTGTAACACCCCAGAAAAGTGATACGGCAAATCCTTTAATCGGACCGGATCCAAATAAGAACAATGCTCCGGCAGTAATCAAGGTTGTCACATGACTATCAACAATAGTTAATAAGGCTCGATTGTAGCCAGCATCAATTGACGCTCGAACTGTTTTGCCAGTTCGAAGTTCCTCCCTTATCCTTTCAAAGATCAGAATATTGGAGTCAACTGAGATACCGACGGTCAGGATAATCCCCGCAATTCCCGGCATAGTCAAAGTCGCACTTAATCCAGCCATAATCGAAAGCAGGAAGAAAATATTGAAGATCAATGCAATGTCTGCGATAATACCCGACATACGATAATAAATACCGATAAAGATAAATACCAGAACTAAACCAATCAAAGTTGACATAAGACCTTTTCTGATAGAATCAGAACCAAGCGTTGGTCCGACAACATTCTTTTCAATTATTTCAACCGGAGCCGGTAAAGCACCAGCCTTTAAGACGATCTCAAGATCTTTGGCATCTTCCAATGTTGCACCGCCGCCCATTGTGATCTGACCGTTATTTCTGATTTTGCTATTGATAATCGGGGATGACTCAACCTTATCATCAATTACGATCGCCAATGGCTTATCAATATTAGAACCGGTCAGTCGAGCAAAGGCCGCCGCGCCCTGTCCGGTAAGTCTGAAGTCAACGGTTGGTTCCTGAAACTGACCGCGACCCAGTTTGATGTTTTCTAAAAATTTTCCTAGAAATTGGACTTTGCTCTTTAGAATATATAAACCATATACGGTCTGAGCATTTCGAACTTCAGAACGAGTTGACCAGGCAAACTGGACATCTGAAGGTATCGCCCTCTTTATTTCAGGCATTTTAAGCATCGCTTCCATCGTTCTTCTGTCTTTGGCCAAAACATAATACCCCGGCCAAAGAGTACCGCTTTTACTTCCTCTCAGCCAGTGCTCAAGATATTGTGTAAAAGGATTGGTCTCTGAATCGAAGAAACCATCATCGGCAAACTCAGTAGAGTCATCTCCCAAGAGATCGGCAAAAACATCAGTTTCGGTAGAATCGCCATCTTCAATCGGGGTCATATCGCCAGTAGTTGGAGAATCATCACTTACAACCTCTGGTGTTTCTCCGGCCTCTTCTTTTTCAGCCGCTCGAACACCTGCCACCAGTGAATCAATTCTTTTTAGAAGAAGGTCAGCATTTTCAAAAGTCTCTAATAATTTAAACTCTAACTGAGCTGTTTGACCGATAATATCTTCGGCCCGATCGGCATCAGTATAACCAGGCAGATCAACAATAATTCGATCATCTCCCTGTTTTTGAATAATTGGTTCGGTCACACCGGTGAAGTCAACACGATTACGAATAACCTGAATAGCACGATCAACCGCATCCTCACGAGCCGATGGCTCTATTTTTTCTTTCATAACTCTCAGAACAACATGAATGCCGCCCTGCAGATCAAGTCCCAGACGCATCGATTTGCGTTCAAGTTCATTAACCGAACCGGGTTTGATTTCCTCAATTCTGGTTTTTTCCGCATCGGTCATCGTCCAGAGCTTCAAGGTATTCCAGAAGCCGATGAAGGCCAGAATAATCAAGACGCCGGTAATGACCAACCGCAAGGTTTGATTTTTCATAGAGACACTCCTTAACAAAAAGAAAATAATTAGTAATTTTTATAATTAAAAAGACAACCCGAACAATATTTACTCTAACTGGTACCTGATGGTTTGGCACCAACCAAAGTAAACTCATGGGCTTTTTTAGGCGAGATTGAAGCGGCTGTGGTCAGCCGTTCATATAAATGCAAATTAATATTTTGACCTGGTTGAAGTTCGGTGATTTTTGTTATCGGTCTGGATTCATTCAAATTGTAAAGTGAAAATACAGCCGGGATGGTATAAAAAATCGCTTTTCCATTACCAAAAGGCTGACGATCGGTAACACCATTACTCCCCACCGGAAGATTAACATCAAGTGATAATCTGAAATCGGGCTGGGAAGCAACCGGATTACTTGATTTGTCAGAATCCAATGATCTGATAGTAATCAATGAGCTTCCCGAAAGAGTAATTGATAAAAGCGCAACCGCAATCACAACTACCCGAGCCAACATCAAGACCTTATATTTACTTTTACTTTGTTTCATAAAACTCCGCTAATATAGCCTATATCGGCATTTTGTCAAACCAATTCTGGTCTTTATACTTGACAGTAATTATCGGATACTATAGGTTAAGGTTTTAATAAAACATAGGTTACGAGGAATTTAAGGCCGGATGTATATTTTAAATTGTAAGATAATTGAGCATATATCGGAAACATTGGAGAAATAATGAATAGCAAATATCACCAAAAACTACTAATTCAATCAGTTCTAACTATTGCCCTGATAATTGGGTTCATATCAGGCTGTGATAGTTCAAAAATAGATATTGGTAAGGTCAATGAATTCAAACTTGATAATGGCATGGAAATAGTATTAAAAGAGAATCATGCTTCACCAATGATCGCCTCTCTGATTTTTGTCCATTCCGGAAGTAAATATGAATCGGAATACGATAATGGAGCGACTCATTTTCTGGAGCATCTCCTTTTTAATGGTACCTCGATTCAAACCGAAAGTGAATTATCAGAAGGAATAGAAAGGTTGGGTGGATATATCAATGCCTTCACCCGGAAGGAATTTACCGCATATTTAGTATTAATGCCAAAAGAATATATTGAATATGGTCTTACTGTTCAGGCGGACATGCTCTTTAATTCTACTTTCCCCAAAGATAAATTCCAGAAAGAGCGCAAAATTGTGATTGAGGAATTAAAGCAGGGCAATGACGCTGAAAGTGCACCATCAGAAAATTTCTTTGAATCAAACGTCATGGCTGGAACCAA
>JAAERC010000976.1 GCA_024230695.1 Candidatus Zixiibacteriota bacterium | reverse complement strand
GATATAAATCTATATCGAGATGATGTTCATCAGAAACTCGACCAGCCAATTATCCAGCGAACCGAGATTCTTTTTGATGTTGTCGATCGTAATCTTATTTTGGTTGATGATGTTCTATTCACTGGTCGAACGATTCGAGCCGCCTTAGATCAGATCGTTGATTTTGGACGTCCCCGTTCAATTCAACTGGCGGTTGTGATTGATCGCGGACACAGAGAGTTACCGATTCGTCCGGATTATGTCGGAAAAAATATCCCTACTTCGAAAGATGACCGGGTTTTAGTTAAATTGTTTGAGCGCGATGAGGATGACTCGGTTCTTATTGAAAAATCAGGTTTGAAACCAAAGAAAAAAGCTGTAAAGAAAACCAAAAATGCCAGAAAAACCAAATCAAGCAAGAAGGGGGGGAAGGCTAAATGAAACTTCAATCACGTCATCTCTTAGGTTTGGAAGGTGTGAGTCATGAGGAGATCTCCCTTATTCTTGATACTGCTGTTTCATTCCGCGAGATCATTGAGCGTCCAATTAAGAAAGTGCCGACCCTTCGTGGTATCACAGTTTTAAATCTGTTTTATGAACCTTCGACCCGGACGAAAATATCATTTGAACTGGCCGAGAAACGTCTTTCGGCAGATACGATAACTTTTACCAAAGCGATGTCATCGGTCAAAAAAGGCGAGACACTCAAAGATACGGTTCGTAATATTGAGGCGATGAAAATAAATATGGTTGTTGTCAGGCATGGATCATCAGGGGTGCCATATTTTCTAACACAATGTATGGATTCCAATATAATCAATGCCGGTGATGGTCAACACGAACACCCGACCCAGGCTCTTTTGGATATGTTTACGATCCGACAGAAATATGGTAAATTAGATGGATTGCGGGTAGTGCTTATCGGCGATGTTAAGCATTCGCGAGTTGTTCGCTCAAATATCTGGGGCCTAAAAACGATGGGTTGTTCAGTTGCAGTCTGTGGACCATCGACACTTCTACCATATGAGGCGGAAAAATTTGGGGTTGATATTTATACTGATTTGGATAAGGCAATTG
>JAAERC010000975.1 GCA_024230695.1 Candidatus Zixiibacteriota bacterium | reverse complement strand
GTATCAGTTTCTGTCCAGCCAATAGAAAATTTGGGATGTAGATTTATGTTGTCGGTTATTGGGATATATGATTCGACCGAGCTGAAACCTTTTGTATATCTGGTTTCTCCGCCGAGAAGATCGGTTGCAAACTCAAGATAAAAAGAATGTTTTTTCCCCTCGGTTGGGAACGGATATTTATTGATTGTTTCGACTTGTGAACGAATAGTCGCGGTGCGTAATTTTATTTTGGCGTAAGAGCCATCGGGATAAGATTTGGTTTCAATATCTTCCCACCTGATTTCTCCGGTAACCGTACCAAAGCGGGCGATCTGTTGACCAAGCATAAACTCAATACCCCGACGATTCTCACGGATATCACCAATTGAATGACCATTTCCATCAAAAAAATATCTTTGCAATAAATGGTAATAGGTTTTGATTTTATAAGTAAAATAACTTGAGAAAAAACGATCAGCCTTTAATGTTATTTCGTATTTCTGCTGTCGCGGGGCGTACTGAGCATGTATTAAATATTCCTGCCCGGTTCCAAAGAGGTTGTCATCAAGTAGTTCAACAAACTGTTCACTTTTGTACTCATCGTGCCAGTGCCAACCAAGTCTGATTTGTGAGTATTTTTTTTC
>JAAERC010000974.1 GCA_024230695.1 Candidatus Zixiibacteriota bacterium | reverse complement strand
GAAAAATAATCTCTAAAAGTAACTATTTTTACATTTTTTTCTTGACAACATAACTTTTTTTACGTACAATCCCTCCCACACATCAACAGCTTCCCCATACGTCTAACGGTGGGGAGGCCCTTCCGAATCATCGAGCGCTGAAACAATTCAGGCCGAGATAAGGTGGGTTGATCAAGTCTTATTTTCCACACTTAAATTTTTGCTCTTTGACAATTTGCTTTCATGGCTGAAAGATATAAAGGAATTGCATGTTGGGGCTGCTTGACCTGACATTTTTAGCGCCAGTTTCAATAACCAAACCGTCCCTTAGAATAATGTAGAAATCGCAATAATCACGATTGTTGACAGTGGGGTCACATAATTTATTGATGTACTGGAATAGGGTGTATTCATGACCGTCTCTTTGGACTGTTGAAAATCCATCTCGACGGCCCATTATAACCTCTATTTCTTCAATAGACATACCGGCGTCAACTTGCCGAAGCAATTGTAATCCAGATAAGCAACCATACGTACAAAGTATCAAAAGTAGAGCTATCCATTTCATATTTTACCTCCTTTTTTATTTTTTATAGGTGATTGCAAGCAAATTGTCAAACTCGTAAGGAGGGATATATGTACGCAATCTACGCAAAGGCAACGGTCTACTTCAAAATCGCTGAATATGATGCGGTTTCAGAGGCAGATGCGCTAAAAATGGCGGAGCGTGATTTATCTATCTCCGCAATCTCCGATGACATTATCTTATGCCGCGAGTGTCGTGATAAATTTAGCATATCAGATGAAAAATTTTACGCTGTACACGAAGCATAAGCTATGAAACTCAAACCGGAAGATAAAGAAAAAATAAAAGAAATGTTGAGGCGTGATGAAAAGATTACAGCTATAAAGTGGCTATATAAAAGATATCGCGCAGAGGCCTCTCTAAAACGATGTATCGCAGAAGTATATCGCATCGAAGGCAAATACACACATTTTGAAATTGATTATTGAAAGGAATATAAATGAAAATATATGTAGCATCGTCTTGGAGAAACAATCATCAACCGGAAATCGTGAAAATACTAAGAAAAGTGGGGCATAAGGTTTATGATTTTAGAAATCCCAAACCCGGTGACAACGGATTTCAATGGTCTGAAATCGACCCTAATTGGCAATCGTGGTCACCTTCTGAATTTCAAGAGGCTCTTACACACCCAATAGCGGAACGGGGATTCGGTCTTGATTGGGAGGCGATGGGGTGGGCAGACGCTGGGGTAATGGTAATGCCATGCGGTCGGAGTGCTCATCTTGAAGCCGGATATTTTGTCGGGGCTGGAAAGAAACTTTTTATTCTTTTGGATAACGGGGAGCCAGAACTCATGTACAATATGGCTGACCATGTGTGCGTTGATGAATCCGAGCTTTTATCAACCTTGGAAATTCAGGAATTAAAATTGGTTGTAGGTCAGTAACGGCAGGGACTACGGGAGGAGGGATATATGCACAGATACGTAAAATATTACAAGTACAAAAAAGAGAAGAATGAGGCGGGTAGTTACTGGGCTAAAAAATACCAAGGTATGGCCGTATTCCATGAATTTGGCATCGACTATGAAGAACTCGACAATTGCATAAGAAGTTTTTCAACTGCAATATTAGAACTACCTGACGGTAGCATTAAAAATTTGCCTGTTGAGCTAATTGCATTCTGCACCCCAATCACTGAATAGGACCAAGAAAAATAGAGGCTAATTATGAAGTACTGGCATTTTATGTCAAAAGATAGAAAATTAGGATACGGCGACAACCGTAAAGCTGTTAAGGGCAGGTGGTTAGAGCATGACGGTCCTCTTGAACTGTCCAAATCCGGCCTCCACGCATCCAAAAACATCATGGATGCCTTGAAATACGCGCCCGGCCCTATTATCTGCCGGGTCCAGCTTGGGGGCACGATACTCCCTGGCTATGATAAATCAGTTGCTCAAAAAAGGCAAATTGACTGGTGGGTTGATGGTGAAAAAATTCTCAGGAAAGTTGCGTGTGCGTGTGCCTTGGATGTCATCCATTTGTGGGAGGCACCGAATATTGTCGTGCAATATCTGCAAACGCAAGACGAAAAAATAAGGGTTGCTGCCAGGGATGCTGCCTGTGCTGCCTGTGCTGCCTGGGATGCCTGGGATGCCTGGGATGCCTGGGATGCCTGGGATGCCTGGGATGCCAGGGCTGCCAGGGATACCTGTACTGCACAAGAGAAAAGGTTACTCCGATTAGTTTATAAGGAGCAAACCATAAGATAATATTTTCCTGGCTAACCAGATGGTTAATCATGTGGTTTTTTTTATATATCGTAACTTTGTAGAGGACTGAATTT
>JAAERC010000973.1 GCA_024230695.1 Candidatus Zixiibacteriota bacterium | reverse complement strand
GCGGATTTTTCATTGACCTCTTCCGGGAATTTTTCCACCATAAGTGCAAAATTCAAATATTCATCCGGGGCGGCGTATAGCATTGGTTTTGTACGATAAACATGATGCAATAAATCATAAGTGGAGTTCGTAAATTTCCTGTGATTTTTTTGAATAGACCCCGCTACGATAATATCTATTTGGTCATCAATTGTATCAAACAAATTATCATCCGTATTGGACCACCTGACAAAATCCTTATCATATTCTGATTGAATTTGTTTTTTCCTGGCGCCGACTTTGTCAAGTATTGGTTCAATTAGTTCATACAAATCGTAGGACCAAGGTCCATAATGATGAAATTGCCATGGGATGCCGGTGTAGGTCTCGCCATTATGATGTCTGGCGTAAGCCAAATCCGCCAAATAAATATATTTTACAATGTGAATAGCCCCAATTTCTCGGTCCCATCCGCTTTCTTGGCCCGCGACGGCCAGAACATACTTTATCAATAAATCTATTTTATGAAAGTCAGGCGTCAAAATTGCCATCCTGTTTTTAAAATAATAAATAATGTTTTAAAAGAGAAAACTGGGCGAAGACTGGTAATCGCATTCATTGGGATTTGTCAATGCAGACCTCGCAAAATTCCTCGGATTATTGGATGTCAATTTCCTCTTATAAATAAACTTTGTAGTTTGTATTCAAGGCTTTCGCGAGTCGTTTCGCCATTTCCTTCCCCACGGGTCGTTTACCATTTTCCATTTCCGAAATATGGTGTCGCTTGACCCCAATCATACTCGCAAGCTGTTGCTGTGTTAAATTATCGCGATATCTCAAGCCCTTGATGGCGCTTCCGGAATGAAGGTCAGTAAAAACTTCTTCCAGGGCCAACGAGTCGGTGTTGTTTTGATTATCCGTTTGAAGAGAATAGTCTATTTCCGCCCTGGTCAGGTTGCGC
>JAAERC010000972.1 GCA_024230695.1 Candidatus Zixiibacteriota bacterium | reverse complement strand
TTTAATTATGAATATTGCTTTTGATTCATCGCTCGAATGATATGATATCTCACCTTTATGGTTATTCACTATATTCTTACAGGTGAGCAGTCCCATCCCGGTTCCCTCCCGACGGGAACTGAATCGACTGATAAATAAACGGTCCAGATATTCATCAGCGATCCCCTGACCGCTATCGGCTACTTTAATATTAAAATGATCACTCGATTCATCCAAAGCAGTTGAGACAACAATCCAGTGTTTGCCTTTTAATCCGACCAGAGCTTCAGCGGAATTACTAATCAGATTTACAATCAAATGCTGTATTTGAGCGGTGTCGATCTCCACCATTGGAAGATCCTCGGATAAGTTAGTACCTATAAATATATTATCAAATTTATTTTGAGGTTTCACAAAAGCCAAAAGGTTTTCAACAAGCTGATTAAGATCTTCTTTTTCGAACTCACTACCATCATCGCTGAACCGACTCAGCCCATCAGTAAAGGTGGTGATATTATTGACAGTATTTTTCATCACCTCGATTTTTTCGGTAGTTTTTTCAGGGTTTTTCCCGGCCATTATTATCGGTAACAATTCCAGGTTTCCCTGAAGGATAGCCAGATAATTATTGATCTCGTGAGCAATATCACGAGCCATCTTCCCTTTTGATGCGATCCTATCAAGCTTTAGGATCATATCTTTATATTTATCGCTTTCGGCAATATTTTTAATAAAATATAAAAGGGCAATTGGTTTATTCTTATCACTTCCAAGCGGTGTATGCACTAACATTGCGGGGAATCTACTTCCATCACGGCGTTTACAAATTATTTCCTGGCCATCAATAAAATCACAATCAACCTTCGACGGTTCATTTCTTAATTTAGCTAAAGGCAAAAGATTTGAGATCCTCTTACCGATCATACTTCGTTTATGGTATCCAAAATCTCTGGCCGCCGAATGATTATAGATCAATATCTGATCTTCAAGATCTGTAACAATAATAGCATCTGGGGAATAATCAACCAAAGCTGTGAGAATTGATTCCGAATCAAGTAATGATTTATTGGATATTAGTAATTCTCTGTTAGTTTCAGTAAGCTGTTTTTGCTGTCGCGATAAATTAAGCGACATTTTATTAAAAGCTCGCGTTATTTTTTGAATGCTTTTATCGCCCTGATCTTCTGATACAATATGAATTTTTCCCGAGGCGGTTTCATCAAACCCGGCCATTAACTGCTCCAGCGGTTTTTTGATACCCATTGAAATCATATTAATGATTAATAATGAAATCAAAGTAGAAATCAAAAAAAGCAATAATAAAAGATACCCTTTGGCATTCTCTGCAATAATCAATTCTGGTTTGGATGTATGAGTCACTAAGATATATTTAATATCACTGGCCGCTTGTACTGTCATATTTGTAATAATATTGTTACAAGATGACCAATGCAGTTTTTTGGGCACATTCTCAAATAGCTGATTATTAACAAATAAGGCGAATTCCTCTTTTGCCATAAGAATTGAATCATAATCAGGATGAGACCGGTTCTCATAAAAGAAAAGTTTCTTATTAGTTTTATGTGAAACGGTTGTATAAAGCTCCAATGAAATGACCTGGTTATCAGTTTGAGCAATATTTTTCAATGATTCACTTGTGACGGAATCAAGTCCTTCAGACAATGATTTATTGGCGAGGAGATTACTCAATTGCGATGAAAAAAGGTTACACCTTTGTTCAA
>JAAERC010000971.1 GCA_024230695.1 Candidatus Zixiibacteriota bacterium | reverse complement strand
GGTCAGCGATATTTCAAAGCCGGAGACAGAAAAATCACGCTTAATTTTGCGCCATCCCGAAAATCTAAAATTGATATAAATATTCTAAAACAGCATTTTGATCCCAATCTGTTTTTTATAAAAATAACTCCACTAAACCCGACCTACCGGGCAGAAAAAAGCGGGTTAATATCTTATATTGACCCGAGCCAAAAAGATCATAAATATAATTTAGTAGAATCTCTTCGTGCCAGCGGTTATGATGTCTTATTAAGCATCGGCGAGACAATCGAAAATCAAATTGGCAGTAATTGCGGACAATATATCACTCAGCATCTGAAAAAGGCAGAGGGTGAGAATATATTGGCAGACAGTTATACCTGCAAAATCAAAGAATATTCCCAAAGCAAATAAAATCAAGTTAGTTGGAACTTTATTTATCCTGAAACATATCAAAATATAGATAAGTTAATTTTTATATTTTGTGAGTTTGGAATGACTCGACTTACCAGCTTGTTTACATTCATATGTTATTTTATTGTGACTTTCCTTGAAAAAGGCGCCATTATTTTATGCGTTCTGGTCAGTTGTGGAATCAGCGAACCTGTTGAGGATGAACCAGTGCAAGTAACGTGTGGTTCATGTTGTGAAAGCCAATCGGCATGCGGCTCAGTTGTCTCATCGGAACCGGCCCCAATTAAAGTGATTGAAGAAATATTTTGCCAAATATTTATGGAAACATCAGAGTCTATTAAAAGACAATGCGACTGTCAACTAACTAAGCCGAGCCTGATGGCCACTTATGAACCGTTAAATAGCGATAATTATAAACCGAATACAAATCAATCGGAAAAGACTTATTGTTTTTGCGATTCGTCAGCTAATTTATTGGCCGATCAATCGCGACCAAGAGGAATACATCATATAATTCTAACGACTGTCCTTCTGATTTAAGAACAAGCAATGGTCGTAAAATCGCGCGATCACCGGTTTTGATAATTAGAAAATTAACAATTTAAAAACGAGACTAAAATGAAAATACAGAAGATATTTTATGTTCTGGTATTGGGTCTATTAATGTTGACCCTGACCGGAGCAACAAGTGTGATGGCACAAAACAGCAACGACAATAATAAAACAAGTCATTCCTGCTGTCCCGGGGGAGGCAAACCGATAACAGAATGCACTCCTGCTGAGAAAGCGGCTTGTCAGCCGATGAAGTGCGATACGAAAACGCAGAAGTGCGATACTAAAACGCAGAAATGCGATCCATCGGCCTGCAATGTGCCTTCAGAAACAAAAAAAGATAATTCCGGGAAATAATATTCCGCGATATTGATCTTTGAGAAAAGCCGCTCCTTATTGGGGCGGCTTATTTTATTATTCTATTATAATTCTCTTTACCCAACCTGCAAAACTATGTAATATAGCCCTAAGAATAATTCAACTATTTTGTGAATTGGAGGAACTGGTGAGGAATATTCGCAAGACAACAATCTTTTCTACAATCGCTTTTACTTTTTTATTGGCAATTGTTATTTCTGGAAACCCAAATTCTTTATGTCATGCACAATCTGATAGTACCGAATTTGATCCGTTTTCAATAAATGATGGTCCATATATTATCCAGCAGTCAAGTTCTGCCAATATTGCTTTTTATGTTTGTGATGGCTTTTTTGAAAGCCGTAGTTTTGGAGTTGTTGATACAATCAAATTTAATGGATTTTGTTATGACACTAACGAAGTATATACAGTCACGACAAAAAACTATACAATCGAACCTGATATTATAGATAATATCTCAAAGATAGTATCTATTAGTGATTTGCATGGTCGTTATGATCTGTTTGTGGATATTCTTATTAAAAGTAAGGTGATAAATATAGATCGGCAGTGGATATTTGGCGATGGTCATCTTGTTATAAATGGCGATGTTTTTGATCGCGGGGCATATGTTACCGAGTGTTTATGGCTAATCTATCGACTTGAGCAAGAAGCGAAAAAGGTCGGCGGGGCCGTGCATTTTATTTTGGGTAATCATGAACTGATGGTGCTCCGGGCCGACAACCGCTATATCAATGAAAAATATTTAAAAGGTGTTGCGGAGATCACCGCTATAAACCATGAAGATATTTTCGGCAAACGCTCTGCCTTGGGGCAATGGCTTCGTTCCAAACATACCGTTATTAAGATAAATAATATTCTCTTTACTCATGGCGGTATTGCACCATCATTGATTGATAAAAAATTGAGTATACAGAATATCAATAGTGAGGTAAGAAAAAATATTGATTTTGTCCGGAAATCTCCCGAAGTATCAGAGCTGGCCCGCTATTTATTTGGTGGTGAAGGACCGTTTTGGTATCGAGGTTACTTTTATGATATGGAGAAATATTCCAAGACAACTACTGAAGATATTGACAATATTATTTCATATTTTGATGTTCATACAATAGTAGTTGGTCATTCCGGTATGGATGAGATTTCAGGTTTTTATGATAACCGCGTCATCAATGAACATAAAACACTGGACTCAGC
>JAAERC010000970.1 GCA_024230695.1 Candidatus Zixiibacteriota bacterium | reverse complement strand
GTTTTAGTTTGGAAATAGTCATATGCCTCTTTAACGATGGAATTAAATTCAATTTCACAACTACAAGTTCGGCTGGCTCTGGAGAAATCCAATACCTGATGTAAAACCGATTCAGAACGTTGGGTTTCAGACAGAATTATATTGAGATATTCGGCGTTTTCCCCGGCATCACCCGAAGAAATCATCAGATTTGTAAATCCACCAATTACCATCAGCGGATTCCTAAGTTCATGGGCAATAGACGATGTCAATTCACCAATCACTGACATTTTTTCTGCTCTGATAATCTGTTCTTGAGATTCGGCCAATTGGCGATTTATTATCTCCAGTTCCTCTGCACGTTCTGAGACTTTATCATACAGTCTTGAATGTTCAATGGCAACGGCTGAATTGTTTGCAAATATTTGTAGCAGTTTTACTCGTGTATCTGTGATCTGTTTTCCAGTAATTTTATTGTCGGCACAAATAACGCCAAGTTTCCGTCCTTTACTTATAATAGGAACAACGGCAAGACATTCGGCCTTTATATATTCAAATATTTTGGCTGACTCAGGTGATAATTTATCATTACCATTAACAATAATTCCTGATCCGGATTCCAATACATCTGTAAAAAAGCTTGGCTTATCTAAAGGGGTTATCCACTCCTCAATTCCTGATGAAACGGGGAATTCGGAATTCTTTTCGGTTTCCTTGAGATCTTCAATCAGTTCTAAAAGTGTTCTGTGCCTGCCGGCAAGATGACTCCAGATCTCATGGGCTTCCTCGGGACTACCCGGACCAATATCAATATTACCCTCCAGAACATTTTTCTCTTCATTTATCAACATCAGAAAAGCTCTATTAAAACCTAATCCCTGATTGGCAGTCACACCGGTCAAGATAATCCTGAGAACATCATTGAGTTCTGCCGCCGACGCCAGTGCCTCAGAGACTTGGGAAACTACTGATAAGACATAATTGGATTCTTCCAGTTTTACTTTTTCCTGGTGCGATTCGGTGATATCATATATTGTTCCCATAACTCCTGATATCGCCGCGCCATCTTCACGAAAGGGGCTTAGCGAGATATTTAAAACCGCATAATGTCCTGATCTATTGGTGCATCGATGTTCAACATTCTTAAATTTTTCGCCTTTTAATATATTTTGGAAAACATCGGATAATCCACAATTAACATTCATTTCGAAATCATGCAGAGAATATCCCAACGCATCATTAATATCCGCAAAACCCAAAATCCTTGCCGCTTCCTTATTTAAATACTTCAGAATGCCCATTTCATCAGTGATAAAAAAACCAAAAGAGGAATCAATAAATGGTCCATTTAAGAAATTAAATCGATCCATTAAAGAAGCCGGGGCATACAAGTTAGACATTGTTTGCTCCCGAAGAGGACTTCTCAATATTTATCATTTTTATTTTTTGCCCATCGTTAATATACGTTTCTGAAACAAGCTTATCTATTTCGAGTAGACGATGATTTATATCAGCGATTTTCATCGCCTCGGCTTCAACTCTATTGAGTCTCTCGATAACTTTATTATCAAGATTTTTTTCGATAAAAAGAAGGCATTGAATATTTCCAACAATAACTGAAAGGGGATTATTGATCTCATGATTAATAGACACCGATAGCTCTCTTACGGCCAACAGTCTTTCATCATTAATTAATCGTTTTTGGGTCAGTTCCAGCATTTTTTGCGCTTTTTCAAGTTCCTCGTTTCTATCTTCAAGTTCTTTTTGATATATTGCCCTCTCTCTTGAGACTCCGATCTGATGGGCTATCATTAAGAATAGTTCAACATCATGTTCTCCGAAGAAACCTATTTCGGTATGCGTCAAACAAATCAAACCAACCGGCCTGTTTTCAATCCTAAGCGGTACAACTACTAATGACCCGATACCACTTCCCGAGAGATGATTATCGGGGCCTTCATTTGACAATACGATCGGTTTCATAATCCCTGCTGCCCAGGCCGAAAACCGATCAGAGGAATTTGTTTTTATATATTTTGATGGATCAAATTCAGCTCCAATTGAAAGTTCCTTTTTATAGACAACT
>JAAERC010000969.1 GCA_024230695.1 Candidatus Zixiibacteriota bacterium | reverse complement strand
TTATCATAGCCGGATGTATTATGTTCTTGATAGTCCTGAAATAACTGACGCAGAATATGACAATTTATTCGACCGATTACTTCAAATAGAAAATGAGTATCCAGATATTGTAGCCGACGATTCACCATCACAAAGAGTCGGCGGTGAACCTCTCCCCCAGTTTGAGACTGTGACGCATCGAATAAAGATGTTATCACTACAGAAAGTTATTACCAAGGATGAGTTCATCGAATTTGATGAGCGAGTTAAAAAGGGATTGGGCGAAACAGATGATATTGAATATGTTATCGAACCAAAACTGGACGGTTTGGCGGTCGAGTTAGTTTACGAAAATGGGATATTTGTTTTGGGTTCAACACGGGGTGATGGTTCAAGGGGCGAAAATATCACGCAAAATCTTAAAACGATTAAAACGATACCATTAAGGCTAAGTGATGAGATTTCCAAAAAATATCCATTACTTGAGGTTCGCGGCGAAGTCATCATCCGTAGTTCCGATTTTAATAAACTAAACGCCAAAATGGAAATTGAGGATTCTCCCCCGTTTGCCAATCCAAGAAACGCCGCCGCCGGATCACTACGACAACTTGATTCAAAAATAACGGCAACCCGACCACTTAAATTTATTGCCTATGGTATCTCAGCCACCGACCAGTCGAATTTAAATAGCCAAAAGAATGTTATTGAATTATTGGCAAACGAAAATTTCCCAGTTAATGATAATTTGAATCTGGCAAAAAGCATCGCTGACGTATCAGAACATTTTGATAAACTAAACAGCATTCGTGCAAATCTCAATTATGAAATCGACGGCATGGTCATTAAAGTCAATGATTTTACCCGACAAAAACAACTTGGAGAAATCTCTAGAGCGCCCCGATGGGCAGTGGCCTGGAAATTTATGGCCGAACGAGCCATAACAAAATTACTTGATATTGAGTTTTCAGTCGGTCGTACTGGTGCTGTCACCCCAGTTGCCAAACTTGAACCGGTTAAGGTGGGAGGAGCTATTGTTTCCAATGCTTCTCTTCACAATGAAGATGAAATAAACCAGCTCGACATTAGAATTGGTGATACAGTAATTATTCAAAGAGCCGGAGATGTTATTCCCGACATTATTAGGGTGGTTGATAAAAGCAAACGAGATGGAACTGAGGAAAAAGTTATTTTCCCGGATAAATGCCCATCGTGTGGCGAGAATATTTCACGACCAGAAGGTGAATCTGCCTGGCGCTGTTTTAATACCACCTGCCCAGCACAGATCGTTGAACGGATATTTCATTTTGCATCCAATAACGCGATGGAAATCGACGGCCTGGGTGGCAAATTGGCAACTCAATTGGTTGAAAAGAATCTAATTAGAGACCCGGCCGATCTTTATTTTCTAACCAAAGAGGTTTTGCTTCCATTAGACTTAATGGGTGAAAAACGTACTCAAAATCTACTTGATGCCATTGAAAAATCTAAAAAAAGAAAACTACCCAGATTAATTGTCGCTCTTGGAATAATTGGTGTAGGTGATACTGTGGCATTAATTCTCGCCGAATATTTTGAGGATTTTGACAAACTAATAATCGCCACATTAGATGAGCTCACCGAGATAAATGGAATCGGACCGATTATAGCCAAGTCAATCAGCGAATATTTTGCCAATCCCGGTAATCAGAAAATGATTGAAAAAATGAAAAAGGCCGGGATCGTTTTTACGCCGTACAAGACAGAAACAAAATCCTCCAAATTGTCGGGGAAAACATTTGTGATAACCGGGACATTATCAAGACCACGAGATTATTTCAAAAAATTAATTCTTAATTCGAGCGGCAAAGTAGTTTCCACAATATCAAAAAAAACAGATTATCTTTTGGCTGGTGAAAAAGCGGGAAGCAAACTGGAAAAAGCTCAAAAACTCGGCGTTAATATTATTGCAGAAAGTGAGCTTGCCAAGCTATTGTAAAAGCAAGTATATCCAATCGTTTCTTAATCGTCCCAGGGATAATGGTTTCGTTCAATACTCACACTTCCGGTCGGATTTAAACTTAGATCAAAGGTCATCTCAAGCGGAATATCATCATCAGTGGCATAAATCTCAATAAACCTGATAGTGTAAATATCTGGAGTAATATTCTCAAGCTCATATTCAATATTAAATAGACAGAGACAACTGCAATAATCACCACTTTCATTTTCATCAATAAGTATCAAATCATCATTAAAAGTGATTTCGGCAGAAGCTTCGGTGCAACAATTAAAACCGGCGCCATTATGCAGAACAGTAAGAGTCCCTGATTCGCTATTATACTCATAACTCATATCAGTGCAACATGGCGGCACCAAACTAACTTTAGACGTCGATAAATATGAAATACATCCACTGGAATTGACCAAACTACCGGTTGGATCTTCTTTTGGCTCGGTTGTTTTCCCACATCCAAATCCAATAAACTGTACTATTAATATAAGTAATAAAATAGGTAATAACCCGAATTTTGCGAGTCTTCCGTTAATACACATATCCAAGTCCTCCAAATTTAAGGCGTTTTTTATTTCAAGTGGGGATAATCTCTATCGGTTAACTACTCTATATTTTATACGAATAAGATAACTCTCTGTTCAAATTCAAACAAAATAAAAAGGCGGTAGAAACATATCCACCGCCTTAAATACTATCGATTCAAAAATCAAAGTTTGTCGGCCACAGCATTAGCAACATCAAGAGTACTCGATGAGCCGCCCATATCATAGGTGCGAACCTTAGCTTCTTTGATTACCTCGGCAATTGACTTTTCGAGTTTCTTCGACATATCGATCTCGCCCAACCACTCCAGCATCAGAACGGTTGTAAGAAGCATTGCCATCGGATTCACTTTATACATACCATCATACTTAGGAGCTGAACCATGAGTCGGCTCAAAAACGGCGTAGTTATCACCAATATTACCTGATGAGGCAAATCCGAGTCCACCCACTAACTGCGCACAGAGATCGGAAACAATATCACCAAACATATTCGTTGTAACAATAACCGAATAGTCGAGCGGATTCTTTACCAACCACATACACATAGCATCGATGTTGGTCTCCCAGAGTTCAATGTCAGGATAGTTCTTAGCAACTTCACGAGCGGTACGGATCATCAAACCGGAGGTCTCACGAATCACGTTTGGTTTTTCAACGACAGTTACGGTCGGGCGTCCGGTCTTTTTGGCATACTCGAATGCATCAGTAATAATATTTCGGCATCCGGTGCGAGTGTTGATTCGCAGTGACATGGCAATATCTTTGCCATCATGCTTATCAAATTTACCCATTTTCGGATTGTGCTTTTTGATAGATGCTCTCAGCTCATCCGGCAGTGGATGAAACTCAACGCCACAGTAAAGATCTTCGGTGTTTTCACGGAAAACGGCGAGATCAATATTATCCTTATAATTCAACGGATTACCAGGATAGGCTTTGCATGGGCGCAGATTGGTGCGGAGATTAAACTCCTGACGCAACTGCACGATTGGTGATGAATAAATCTTTCCTTTTCCCTGTAATTCGGGAATTAATTCTGCCTCGGCCTCTTCTTTTGGTTTAGAAGTTATAGCACCAAACAAGGCACAGTCGGTGTTACGGAGAATCTCTTTAGTT
>JAAERC010000968.1 GCA_024230695.1 Candidatus Zixiibacteriota bacterium | reverse complement strand
TTATCATAGCCGGATGTATTATGTTCTTGATAGTCCTGAAATAACTGACGCAGAATATGACAATTTATTCGACCGATTACTTCAAATAGAAAATGAGTATCCAGATATTGTAGCCGACGATTCACCATCACAAAGAGTCGGTGGCGAACCTCTCCCTCAGTTTGAGACTGTGACGCACAGAATCAAAATGCTTTCATTACAGAAGGCACTAATTGAGACGGATTTTATTGAATTTGACGAACGTGTCAAAAAAGGATTGGGTGAAACGGGTGATATAGAATATGTTGTCGAATCAAAACTTGACGGACTAGCGGTTGAGCTTGTTTATGAAAACGGAATATTTGTTTTGGGTTCTACACGAGGCGATGGTTCACGCGGCGAAAACATCACCCAGAATCTTAAAACGATTAAGACGATACCATTAAAATTAAGTGATGAGACCTCCAAAAAATATCCATTACTTGAGGTTCGAGGCGAAGTCATTATCCGCCGTTCCGATTTTAATAAACTAAACGCCAAAATGGAAATTAAAGATTCGCCCCTGTTTGCAAATCCCCGCAACGCCGCCGCAGGTTCGCTTCGTCAACTTGATTCAAAAATAACGGCAACCCGACCACTAAAATTTATTGCTTATGGAATATCAGCCACCGATCAGACGGATTTAATAAATCAAATGGCTGTTATTGAATTATTACGAAGTGAAAATTTTCCGGTCAATGATTATCTATTCCGGGCATTTGGCTCAGATGATGTAACATCTCTTTATGAAATTTTGAAAAATGAACGGACTACGCTTGATTATGATATTGACGGAATGGTTATTAAAGTCAATGATTTTGCAAAACAAAAACAACTTGGAGAAATATCACGTGCTCCTCGCTGGGCAGTAGCCTGGAAGTTCAAAGCCGAAAATGCAACTACCAGAATAAAAGATATTGAATTTTCGGTTGGACGTACTGGTGCTGTCACCCCAGTTGCCAAACTTGATCCGGTTAAGGTGGGTGGAGCTATTGTTTCCAATGCTTCTCTTCACAATGAAGATGAAATAAGCCAGCTCGACATTAGAATTGGTGATACAGTAATTATTCAAAGAGCTGGAGATGTTATTCCTGACATTATTAGAGTGGTTGATAAAAGCAAACGAGATGGAACTGAAAAAGAAGTTATTTTCCCGGATAAATGCCCATCGTGCGGCGAAAATATTTCACGACCAGAAGGTGAATCTGCCTGGCGCTGTTTTAATACTGCCTGCCCGGCACAGATCGTTGAGCGGATATTTCATTTTGCATCCAACAGCGCGATGGAAATCGACGGCCTGGGTGGCAAGTTGGCAACTCAGTTGGTTGATAAGAATCTAATTAAAGACCTGGCCGATCTTTATTTTCTGACCAAAGAGGTTTTGCTACCCTTAGACCTCATGGCTGAAAAACGAGCTCAAAATCTACTTGATGCCATTGAGAAATCAAAAAATAGAAAACTGCCAAATATTATTGTCGCTCTTGGAATAATTGGAGTCGGTGATACTGCGGCATTGATTCTCGCCGAATATTTTGAGGATTTTGACAAAATAATAATCGCCACATTAGATGAGCTCACCGAGATAAACGGAATCGGACCGATTATGGCCAAATCGATCATCGAGTATTTTGCCAATTCCGGTAATCAGAAAATGATTAAAAAGATGAAAAAGGCCGGGGTCGTTTTTGCACCGCACAAGACAGAATCAAAATCCTCCAAGTTGTCGGGAAAAACATTTGTGATAACCGGGACATTATCAAGACCACGAGATTATTTCAAAAAATTAATTCTTAATTCGAGCGGCAAAGTTTCATCCACAATATCAAAAAAAACTGATTATCTATTAGTTGGTGAAAAAGCGGGAAGCAAACTGGAGAAGGCGAAAAAACTTGGTGTCAGTATCATAAACGAAAGCGAATTAAATCATCTAATATAATGCCTTCCAATTAAATCTATTTTTAATCATCCCAGGGATAATGGTTTCGTTCAATACTCACACTTCCGGTCGGATTTAAACTTAGATCAAAGGTCATCTCAAGCGGAATATCATCATCAGTGGCATAAATCTCAATAAATCTGATAGTGTAAACACCGGGAATAATATTCTCAAATTCATATTCAATATTAAAAAGACAGAGACAACTACAATGATCGCCGCTTTCGTTCTCATCAATCAATATTAGATTATCATCAAAAGTAATTTCGGCTGAGGCTTCGGTGCAACAATTAAAACCGGCGCCATTATGCAGAACAGTAAGAGTCTCTGATTCGCTATTATACTCATAACTCATATCAGTGCAACATGGCGGCACCAAACTAACTTTAGACGTCGACAAATATGAAATACATCCACTGGAATTGGTCAAACGGCCGCTTGGGTCGTCTTTTGGTTCAGTTGTTTTCCCACATCCAAATCCAATAAACTGTACTATTAATATAAGCAAAAAAAGTAATAAAATAGGTAATAACCCGAATTTTGCGAGTCTTCCGTTAATACACATATCCAAGTCCTCCAAATTTAATGGCGTTATTTTATTTCAAGTGGGGATAATCTCTATCGGTTAACTACTCTATATTTTATACGAATAAGATAACTCTCTGTTCAATTTCAAACAAAATAAAAAGGCGGTAGAAAATTATCTACCGCCTTAAATACTATCGATTCAATAATCAAAGTTTATCAGCAACAGCGTTGGCAATATCGAGAGTACTCGACGAGCCACCCATATCATAGGTGCGAACCTTACCTTCTTTGATTACCTCGGCAATTGACTTCTCGAGCTTTTTCGACATATCGATCTCGCCCAACCACTCCAGCATCAGAACGGTTGTAAGAAGCATCGCCATCGGATTCACTTTATACATACCATCATACTTAGGAGCTGAACCATGCGTCGGCTCAAAAACGGCGTAGTTATCACCAATATTACCTGATGAGGCAAATCCGAGTCCACCAACCAACTGCGCACAGAGATCGGAAACAATATCGCCAAACATATTCGATGTAACAATAACCGAATAGTCGAGTGGATTTTTTACCAACCACATGCACATCGCATCGATGTTGGTTTCCCAGAGTTCGATATCAGGATAGTTTTTGGCAACTTCACGAGCGGTGCGAATCATCAAACCGGAGGTCTCACGAATCACGTTTGGTTTTTCAACAACAGTTACTGTCGGGCGTCCGGTCTTTTTGGCATATTCGAATGCATCAGTAACAATATTACGGCATCCGGTGCGGGTATTGATTCGAAGTGACATGGCAATATCTTTACCATCATGCTTATCAAATTTACCCATTTTCGGATTGTGCTTTTTGATAGAGGCTCTCAGCTCATCCGGCAGTGGATGAAACTCAACGCCACAATAAAGATCTTCGGTGTTTTCACGGAAAACGGCAAGATCAATATTATCCTTATAATTCAACGGATTACCAGGATAGGCTTTGCATGGGCGCAGATTGGTGCGGAGATTAAACTCCTGGCGCAACTGCACGATTGGTGATGAATAAATCTTTCCTTTTCCCTGTAATTCGGGAATTAATTCTGCCTCGGCCTCTTCTTTTGGTTTAGAAGTTATAGCACCAAACAAGGCACAGTCGGTGTTACGGAGAATCTCTTTAGTT
>JAAERC010000967.1 GCA_024230695.1 Candidatus Zixiibacteriota bacterium | reverse complement strand
TCATCATCGAAACATGGGGTTCGTGCATTATTGAAACAAAATGGCACTCTTCCAGAAACTGCTTCAGCACCTACCTGTCAGACCTGTCATATGCAGGAAGGCAATCATGAAGTAAGAACCGCCTGGGGATTTTTGGCAGTACGTTTGCCATTGCCGGAAGATGAACAATGGAAAGCTGATCAAATAACAATATTGCAGGCACTCGGAGTGTTGGATTTAGAGGGGAATCCGACCGCTCGTCTCGATGTTGTTAAGGCGGCCGATGTGGCGAGACTTGATCAGGAATCGTTTGATAAAGAACGCAACAAGATGTTGAATACCTGCGGTCAGTGTCACTCTGAGAATTTCGCCAAAGCCGAAATGGCTAAGGGTGATGAAATGATCAAAGAGCTGGATCATCTCCTGGCCGAGGGAATAAGAGAAATAGCCAGTCTTTATGCGGATGGGTCGTTGGCTAAACCGGAAAGTTATGCTTCTCCTTTCCCGGATTTGCTAACTTTTCATGATGCCCCGACGGTGATCGAGCAACGTCTGTTTGAGATGCATCTGAAACACCGGATGCGCGGTTTCCAGGGTGTTTTTCATGCCAATCCTGATTATGCCTTATGGTATGGTTATAGCGAAATGGTTCGTGATTTGACTGAGATCAAGGAAAAAGCCGCAGAGTTAAGAGCAAAGAATAATTAGAATAAATCTAATAATAAAAATCTCGGCAGAGTATGACTTTGCCGGGAGTTTTTTGTAATTATTTTATGTAATTACAGGCTATAATTTGCCTAGATCAGTCGGCCCCATTAGTTTTGCAAATTGATCTAAAAGTTTGTGATCGAAAGCATCTTTGTCCGTGTACATCTCCTTTAAGGCAGGGAAAGAATTCATTGCATGCTTATATGTCCGTTTGGTGGTCATAGCATCAAAAACATCGGCAATAGCTACTATTTTACCATATGGATGAATTTCATTCGCTGTGAGACCATCAGGGTAACCAGAACCATTTTCTCTTTCATGGTGCTGTAGAATCGGGATATATGAATCGCTGGAAATCATGTCGGTTTCTTTGACTATATCATATCCCCATTTTGGATGTTTTTTAATAAAATCCATTTCTATTGAAGTAAGTGGCCCCGGTTTGTTTATAATAGTCTCGGAGACCTTTGTTTTGCCAACATCATGTAACAGCGCGCCAGTGCCTATTTTATCAAGTTCTAATTGGTTTTCAGTTCCTGAAAAACGCGCAAGTCCAATTGAAAGCGCGCAAACATTTATTGAATGTGTGTATGTACTATAATCAAACGACATCATTTGTATCAGGCTGTGGAAAGTATTTTTACCTTTGATAATAAATGAGACAGTGTTTTCTACCATATCCTGACTGCGTTTTATATTTTCTTCCAAAGTCGGATTATTAAAGATATCTTGAACCATAAGTTTGGCACTATTATATATAATACCGGCTTTGGTATTTTCGGGAATAGTCGGATCGTGTATTATTTGCTCAATATTTTTTTCAATATAACGCTGATACTCTTTTTGGTTTTCAGATGAGATATGAAGTTTGTCGATATTATTCTCAATCAGACCTTTTCGATTTTTCTCTGTAAAAGGAAGGTTTGAACCGCGATATAATATATAACTATCTGATTTATTTATATAGAGATCAAAATCCAGAATAGTATCAATCCGTAATGATTCCAGATATATTGCCTGAAAACTATCAACTTTTGATTCTATTACTTTTTTGGCGGTCATATCAATAAAAAATCACCCGATAAATTAAAAGATGAATTGAAATTTTCCCCAATAGTGAATCCCCTCACTTGATATATTATCGACACTATATCAGCCTTCTTAACTTTTCGGCATATATATAAAGTTAATGTAAATAGAACAATATTACGTTTTGGTCGTTATCCCTTTGCAGGGCAGGCACATATTCATATGTGGAGTTACGGCCGGAATTGTATCAGATAAAATATAAAATATAAAATATCAAAAATATTAAAAATATTAAAAATTCCAAACAAAATCGAGATACGGAACTCCCGGGAAAATGGCATCATCATCAAGGATATTTACAAAGGCCAAATCCGTTGTCAGGCTTTCCCCAAAGAACCTAATACCATATGATACCATCGGGACATCAACTCCGGGCAATATCCAATTTTCAGATACAAATGATAATCGTCTGGCAAAACGGTATTCCCCGCCAATAATAATGGCCGGCTTGTCCGCCAGCTCTCCGTCGGCAAATCCATAACCAAGCCCAGCAGTCAGACTTTTGTCCGCAGAGCCAATAGTGCCAATAATATTAATAAGGCCAACAATATATGAGTCATCTTCCGCCTCACTAAATCCAAGATCCTTAACATAGTTCGGAATTCGAAGAATCAACCCACTGACAGCTAATTCGAAATTACTGTTGGTATTTAGGCCGACTTTGGGAGTAAAATAATATAATTGTTCATTCAAGCTTAGTCCCGGAAAAATAGACATTCCACCGCCGATTGTTATATTATCTGTTAAGCCAAATGCAAACCCGGGGAAGAAAATATAGACATCAGATATGTATCCATCTCCTGCCTTTAGCATTCTTCCGGTACCAGCAAAATATAATCTGGTTTGATTGGGATTGGGAAACCAATATTTCCCGTCCCGGAAAGATTCCTCATCTACTTCCTTAATATTGGCAATTTTGCTAATAACTATTGATGTAATACCGAGGTCAGATTGGAATCTAACCTCATTATGTATAACATCGATTATACGGCCAACCAATTTTGAACCATCCTTAAGAGTAAGAATCTGAGTCTTGTCCGGCTCTGGAACAATAAGGTCTTCTTTGGAAACATCACAAAGGGAGTTTAATGCAAAAATTACAGTAATTAGAATAGACATGAATGCCAATTTGATTAGACGATTACACATAATCTGACCTCATTAAATATTTTTTAAAAGCCTTACATTTTCCCGCCGTTTGGTTCTAATTGCGGGTTTTGTTTTGTCCGTTGATAACAAAAAAGATGAATTGATTAAAATGTCAAGGGTAAATGATTAAAAAGAGAAGCGGAATTGATTATTTGCGTTCGTCAGAGAATATTGATTCTTTGGCGAATTTTTGAATTCTGTCAATAATATCAAAGGAAACTGACTGAAATTTGTAACCGGTTTCACAAAACCCGGAACTTTCATCCTGGTTGCACCAGGCACTTGAGGCATCAATTACTATATGTTTCCTATCATCGACTTTAAAAGGAAAGATGATCCTGAATTTGTAATTTTTTCCAGCTTCAACAGGTTTATTGCCGGCAATCATAATACCTTCGGAGGTAATATTATCGAGGTGTCCGGCCAAATCACCAGAGGCCTCATCAAATACATTGACGTACTCAGAAGTGTATCTTCTTTTTAATTTTCTTCGTTCAACCATAATAATTTTGCTAATCCCATATATATCAAAAGAATAGCTACTTTTTTATTCTCGGCAATTAATCTCTAACCTTAATAAAATAATTCCGATAGTTGTTAGGATTAATTCGCCTTATTTTCTCCCCTCAATTGTTACCCAAATTTGAATTTGAGTTTTATTCATTTACCAAAGGAGAAAGTATGGTTTGTTAAATCGTTAGTCAACAAAGTTTTCCATAAAATTCGATAGATATTCGATTTATATTACTTTATGTAGAGTGTAACAATGTTTCAGAATAATCGTCTGTTTATAATATAAATAGAAAGGGTAATCTGCATGTTAGATAATAAAAGCAAAATAATCAAAGGGGAGATGTTACTCTCGCAAGCCAATCCGCAATCAATGGCTGGTAAGATCTTACTTTTTCCTTTGACCAGAATTGTTATTGCCATCTTATTTCTCTCTCCGGTCACGATTATACATTTTCTTTTTGAATCAGAAATCCTGCCAATGATTCCGGAATCGTATAAGGCTTTTGCGATTGGTTTTGATGTTCTAATTGGTATTTCTCTTTTTCTTATTTTATATAAACTATACACAAAATATATAGAAAAACGAAAAGCTCTTGAATTTTCGTTTACCAATGGTTTAAAAGAATCATTGCTTGGCCTGGTTCTTGGCGGAGGTTTGATAACGATCTTAGTTCTCTTTTTGGCTTCCCTGGGATATTATAAAATTGGCAGTTTATCCGCCGATTGGACAATCATTTTTAAAGGTGTCTTTTCAATTGGAATGGCCGCGTTTGTTGAAGAGCTTTTTTTCCGTTTAATTATTTTTAAATTGACCGAAGAGTTTTGCGGCAGTTGGATAGCTCTTGTGACCAGTGTTATTTATTTTGGATTTGCTCATGCTGGAAATCCAAACGCTACCTTGTGGACATCGGTTGCTGTTGGTGTTGAGGCCGGGGTTTTATTAACAGCCGCTTATATGCTCACCAGAACAATATGGTTTCCATTGATGATACATTTCGGCTGGAATTATTTTCAGGCCAAAATTTTTGGAGTAACTACCTCGGGAATTACAATCGAGGGGTTGATAATTCCTTCAATTGAAGGACCCGAATGGATAACCGGCGGTGCATTCGGAATTGAAGCATCGGTTGTTGCGGTTTTGTTATGTCTTGTGGTTGCTGTAATAATTTTGAAAAAAGCAGTACAAAGCAATCAGATCATCGCCCCGATATGGCAAGGAAAAAGGCTGATATCTGACTCAGGATTATCTCCAACTGTATAATTAGTAATCAGTTAATTAGATTGCCCTAACAGAGATTTTATCGCATGATATAATAGTTGTTTTTGTCCCATATTTTGCCAAAGGAATGACCAATTTCATCTCAAATCGAGTCATTTCCATCCCAATTTGAATTCGATTATTAAATCGTTCATTTAATGAACGAAAACATAGGTATATGCCAAATTAAATTTAGGTAGAAATAGTATTTGAGAACTTGGCTTCATTAGGAGATGAACATGCGTGATTGTTTGAAAACAAAGAAATTGACCAGCTCTGGTCTTCTTTTATTATTTCTTTTGGTAGTTATATTTCCATTGAATTTGCAGGCTCAGGATGTTGCGGTAGGGCAGGCGCTCGCAACTGTTATGGCATCATTGACGGTTACCGCAATTCAGGATTTGGATTTTGGAAATATTTTACAGGGTGTAACAGAAACTGTTACCAGAACCGATGCTATCAGGGCCGGCATATTTCAAATAACAGGCGAAAGTGCAACCAATACTGAAGTATCAATGTACTTTCAGCTTCCGGACTACTTGTGGAACTCAGCCGCTGGAAGTCAGGACCGGCTGGTTATTTATTTTCAAGATACTGACTGCACTATTGATACAACAAACGGAACACCTCTGGCACCTGGGGTAGGGGCATTGCTCGGCGAAAACCCGCATAGTATGCCCGATACCGGAATCGGTGGCAATGATGGAGTTGTTAGGATTTATCTGGGCGGATCGGTTTATCCGACCGTAGATCAAAGAGCTGGAGCGTATTCGGCTGATATAGTATTAACAACGGCTTACACCGGTGATTAAGAAAATATTGAAATATAATAATAGAATGATAAATGGAAATCGGAGATAATAAATGAATAACTGCAAAAGACTCACTATAACAAATCTAACCATAGCGGTAATTTTTTCGATTTTTATCTTTTCAGTTTCCAGTGCTCAGGATGTTACTACCGGTCAGGCAGTGGCAAATGTTCTGGCTATTTTGTCAGTTACCGCAGCACAGGATCTTGATTTTGGAAATATCCTTCAGGGAGTGACCTCAACGGTGACGCGAACCGACGCTGTTAACTCAGGTATCTTTCAGGTTTCCGGCGAGGGAGCCGGTAACAGTGAAGTATCGATGTACATGCAGCTTCCCGATTATCTCTGGAATGGTACTCCGGGCAGTCAGGATCGATTGACCATATATTTTAAAGATACCGATTGTACTATCGATACGACCAACGGTACTCCCGATGTTCCTGGTGCCGGTGCATTGATTGGCGAGGATCCTCATAATATTCCTGATACCGGAATTGGCGGGAATGATAATGTGGTAAGAATATATATGGGTGGAGCCGTATATCCGGCGGTGGATCAGAGAGCGGGAGCCTATTCGGCTGATATTATTCTAACTGCCGCTTACACAGGGGATTAAGATTAATTGATTTTTACATAAGCCGTATCCTCTTTTAGAAAAATTCTTTTGTTTTATACTTATTCTTAGCATAATATTTGCTATTTATTCATCTGTTAATTATATTGTATAAGTTATACTGGTGAGGTGTAATAACTTATTTAAATCAAAGGGTGATTTATTATGAAAATATTGAATATTTCTGCGGCTTTTTTTCTGCTTTTTGTATCATTTTTGTCGTTAAATGCCACAACTATCAATGTTCCCTCGGTTCAACCGGACATTCAGTCCGGAATTGATGCCGCCGGAAATTTGGATACTGTTCTGGTTGCTCCCGGGACCTATCGGGTGAATCTTGATTTTAAAGGGAAATCAATCACGGTCACCAGCGAGGCGGGTCCTCTTTTAACAATATTGAAGCCATATTCAACCAGCTTGCCGATTGTGACTTTTGAAAACAGCGAATCGCCTCTGGCAATTCTGGAAGGCTTTACTCTAAAAGAAAGACACAGCAAACCGGCAGTACAGATTTATAATAGTTCACCGCTTATCAGGGATAATATTTTTACCAATAATGATTCGTATTTTGGCGGCGGGATTGTGTATATCAGAGGAAATTCATCGTGTACTATTCAAAGGAACCTGTTTTACAATAATCCCAGTGGCTATGTTATTATCTGGGAAGATTCAGAATCACCGACCTGGATAATAAACAATACCATTGATGGCGGCCGTCAGGGGATATGCCTTTGGGGATCAATGACAACCGCTTATGGAAATACAGTGACTAATTGTGATAGGGGTGTCTCAGCTGTCTCTAATGCCAATACCGCATATAATAATGTTTGGGGTAATGGAACCGATTGGAGTTTTGGCACTGCGGGACCTGCGGATGTCACTTTAAATCCATTTTTTGTTAACCCGGCTGTTGGCGACTATAGTCTGAGTGAAAACTCACTTCTGATTGACTTTGGCAATCCAAATGTCAATTACAATGATCCCGATGGAACCAGAAATGACATTGGAGCAATACCATTTGATCAACGGGCCCCTTTGGCGATTAATCTGCATTTGGATAATTATGAGGTTACCAATATTCTGGAACATTATCCGACGTTTATCTGGAGTTTTTATGACTCAAACCCGACTCAGACAGCTTTTGAAATAGAGGTCGGCATAGATAAAAACTGGACAACGGCTGAATCATGGTCCTCCGGTGAAGTTACTTCTCCTGATACATTTGTCACCTATAACGGATCACCTTTGGATAATGGCTCAGTTAATTATTATCGAGTTCGAGTTAATAATGGAACCGAATGGGGAATTTGGAGTGAGTCGGTTTTTCGGATCAATTCAATTCCATCGGCGCCGGTTCTTTTGTCTCCGATCAATCAGGAAGTAATTTCTATGTTTGGGGTTCGTTTATCAATAGAAAATTCTATTGATGCCGAAGGTGATGATTTAACTTATGATTTTGAAATATATTCTGATGCTGGTATGGCCATATTGATTGAATCTATAGATGATTTACCTGAGTATAATGATATAACTATAACCGATAAGATATCTAATCTGGACGCCAATACCGAATACTGGTGGCGATGCCGGGCGAATGACAGTTATGAAAATTCGCCCTGGTCCGATTTGAATTCATTTGTTACGCGTGCTCCATTGGTCTTAACCGTTCCAGCCGAGTTTGAGACTTTACAGGCTGGAATCAATACCGCCGAAGAACAGGATACGGTTTTAGTGGCGGCTGGCACTTATGCCGGTGAAGGCAATAGAGATTTAAGTTTTAACGGGAAAAATATTATTCTTATATCTGAAAGCGGCGCGGATGTTACTATAATAGATTGTGGCGGTGAGCCGGAATCTTACCAGGGATTTATCTTTGATAATAACGAAGATAGTACATCGGTTGTTGACGGATTTACCATTACAAATTCTTATACGCCGATGACCTGGAATGAAGGCGCTATCAATTGTCAGGGTTCTCCAATAATCAAAAACTGCCGAATATCAGGAAATCTTGGTGATGGGATATTATGTTCCTTTGGTGCCGCGCCAAAGATTTTAGATTGCATTATTTCTGATAACACTGGAACGGGAGTTCGTTGCGGTTGGAGCGATTTAACCATGAACGGCTGTTTGGTTTATGGTAATGACGAGAACGGGCTTCATGTCAATTATGGCCTAATGAAAATATCTAACTGTACTTTTGCATACAATGCAGGCGCCGGTTTATTCCTGGAGGGAGATCCACCCAAAATGAAAGTACGGGCCGAAGACTCGGCTATGGTTAATAATTGTATTATGGCTTTTAATGAAGGAGGCGGCGTTAAACAATGGTTTAATTTTTATCCATCACTTCGGATGGAGTGCAATAACGCCTTTGGAAATAATGGTGATGATTGGAGTGTCTACATATATAACGTTGATGATGAGTATGGAAACATTTCAGACGATCCACTGTTTTGCGATTACGAAAATAATAATTTCAGTATCGCCAATATTTCACCCTGTGCACCGGATAATAATGAGTGCGCAGTATTGATAGGTGCAAAAGATATTGATTGTACTATGACAGCTATCGAAGATAATACGGTTGCTGATCAATTACCAGAAAGCTATGTCTTGGATCAGAATTATCCAAACCCGTTTAATCCTACAACACAAATAAAATATTCATTGCCTAAACAATCCAACGTAAAATTGGTTGTGATAAATGTTTTGGGGCAAAATGTATGTACATTAGTTGATTCCGAACAGGCGGCTGGGGAATATTCCGTCTATTGGTACGGTACCGACGAAAACAATAATAGAGTGACCTCTGGGATATATTTATACAAAATCATAACGGATGAATTTATTTTATCCAGAAAAATGATTCTCTTAAAATAGTATTTGTTATCTGTTTAACCCTCAAACAGATAACTTTTTAGCGAGCCCTCAATTGTGTTAACGTCATCGGTTGTTATCTCTTCCAATCTGAAACCAGATGTATAATAGTCATAAAAATCGCCTCTTGTGTCGCGTTTGCTCCAGATGTTACGTGCGATAACAGTGATTTGCTTTTCCCCTTCAATAGCATCGGGCAAAGATAATGAAAAATTAGTGAGACTATCAAATTGGTAAGGTTCAGTGCCAGATAGTTTTATCCCACTGGGAGAGATGTCGATTACTCCTCCGGCAAGATTTTGCGTTTTCTGATTTATTAACTTTAAATAATAAATTGGTCGCTTTCTTTTACGATCTCTTTTTTCTGACATAATAATACTCCCCGTATTAATCTGTTTTTACAAGTCCTAACGACAAAAAATCTATATAAAAATTATTTATTCTTGGTAAGCGCTTGTTGTTCGGCGAATTTGTCACAATATTAAAATATTAATTTAATATTGTGTGCGCCAAAAACTAATTTTGCGCCATACAATAATATAATGCTTTTTGAATTAAAAATCAACCCCTAATTTAATTTGTTAAAATATCTATAAAAAAAACATCAAAATATTAAAATAAATGTTTCATTTACAAAAAATATAAGTAAATTACTATTACTTATATTATCGGCAAATAATTTTGCCAATCCAGACATCTTGTTCAT
>JAAERC010000966.1 GCA_024230695.1 Candidatus Zixiibacteriota bacterium | reverse complement strand
CTCCACTCATACCGATTCGAGTGACGGAACCTTTGGCCAAAGCAAATTCTTTGTCCATATCAATAAGTTGATATTTAACCGAAGATGAGCCACAATTTACTACCAGAATATTCATTGTTTAATCCTCATCAATAATGGGTGCAGGTTTTGGCCCTTTAATGCGGTTGCCTTCATTATCATATTTAAAAAAACCTTCGCCAGTTTTAACGCCAAGATGTCCGGCACGAACCATTTTACGAAGAAGCGGGCAGGGGTTATATTTATGTTCGGATAACTCAGCCAGAAGGTTTTCCATCCATGACATAACGACATCAAGCCCCATCTGGTCAGCAAGAGCTAAAGGTCCAACGTTAAAACCATATCCTAATTTCATAGCTGTGTCAATGTCATCTGCCGTTGATACACCTTCCATCAGGACATGCATCGCTTCATTAAGTAGGGGGACAATTATCCTTGTTGTGATATAGCCAGGGTACTCATGTACCAAAACAGGAGTTTTGCCAAGTATCTCGGCAAATTCACGCGCCTTTTCATAAGTGGCGTCCGATGTTTTAAGACCCCTGATTATCTCGACTAAGGGTATTTTGGGAACCGGGTTTAGAAAGTGCATTCCAATGATTTTGTCTGCGCGATTCGTATCGGCGGCCAACTCAGTAACAGACAATGTTGCTGAATTTGTAATCATAATTGTATCATCGCTACAAAGATCATCAAGACGTCCGAACAGTTCAATTTTGCGGCGCCGTTTATCTGGGATAGTCTCAATCACTAAATCTGCATCTTTAACTACCTGTAGATCAGTTGATGGTGCAATTCGAGACAAAATTGCTTTTTTGTCAGATTTCGTTAATCCCCATTTCTCAATTTGGTGGTCAATATTTTCGCCAATTTTTTCAATTCCTCTTTCAGCACGGCGAGCCGTTCTATCAAGAAGGATGACTTCTGTACCGGTGGCGGCTATGGTCTCGGCTAATCCTTGTCCCATAACTCCGGCTCCAAATATAACTATTCTTTCAAAACCCATAATTCTATTCCTATATATATTTCTACGAGGCTAATATATAGAGTTGGTCAATTCTGGCAACCCTTTTTTAGGCTTTTAAGGTGGTAAAATCAATAAATTTTAGTTTTAATAATTTTACCATAATTTTACAATTTTAGCAGATTTATTCTGATTGAAGATTTAATATTTTTTGTTGATTAAAAATGGCAACCCAACTAATTATAACTGTTAATAATGTGTATTAATAAAAAGAAAGATGAGATTTAAATTGTGACAGGAAAGATATTGATTGTTGGCGGGACCGGAATGATTGGGCGGCCGGTAGTTCGAAGGTTAGTCGATGATGGCTATAAAATCCGTCTAATGACTCATAATATTGATCGTGCTAATAAATTTTTTGGCGATGAGGTGGAAAAAGTTGTGGCCGATGTCACAGATATTAAGACTCTTGGCAGGGCTATTGAAGGATGTCATACGATTTATATAAGTCTTAATGCCAAAATGAATCTGGAAAAATATGAATCTATTGAGATAAATGGGACTCAAAATATAGCACAAGTTGCTTCTGAGAAAAAAGTCAAACGAATAGCCATGATTTCAGGACTAAATGTCAATGAACTTGACACCAAGTATCGATTTATTGAAGCCAAATTAAAGGCGGAGAGGGCT
>JAAERC010000965.1 GCA_024230695.1 Candidatus Zixiibacteriota bacterium | reverse complement strand
TACCATAATATCCTGGTGATCCCAATCACTTCCACTCCCACCGACATAGGTCGCTGAAATGACCCTGGATACGGCAACCGATCTATTATCAACAATGGAAATTTGATTCGATTGAACCTCTGTTGCGTTCAAGGTATTAAACAATATTGGCAAACAAATTACTATAAATATCACCATCAATAAATACGGGATAAATGCTACCATAAAATTTCTATATGATTTTAACATTGAGGTGCCGTCCCTCCTTTATATTTATAGTTTATTAAATGTACTATATCCAATATATCTATGTTTTCATCGCTATTGACATCAGCCGCATATTCCGGAATGGCCGGAGGGCCAGCCTTGTATTTGAAATTTATTAAATAGACGATATCTAAGATATCGACGTCCTGATCTTCATTCACATTTCCGCAGATCGTTTCAGTTATTGTAATGAATTGATTTGGAGTGATATCTGTTAGAATATCGGTAATATATCCGCCCGACCACTCGACTTTTATGGAATCTATAAGAGAAGCATCACCCAAACCAAAATGCACATTGAGGCTGTTTTGGCTAGTTTCTGATGTTATCTGGCGCAACTGCCATACAGATTCCTCGTTGATTGTAGCCTTAATTCTGATTTCAGCACCAATTGCCGATTTATTAAAACCATTTCCAACGCATTTAATACTGATGTATCCATATGCATTACCGTTATTGACCAAAAATGCATTTGGTTCATTATTGTACCACCTGCCTGTAAAAAGATCGAGATCGCCATCTTTGTCAAAATCTGAGCTGATCAGATTGTCGCAGGCGCCATTGCTAGTGACAAAATCTCCACCTGTAATTTCTAAAAATGTACCATCACCGTTATTTTGATAATATTTGTTAGTTTGAGCCACATTCCACCAGCCATTACCAACCGCCAGATCGAGATCACCATCATTATCATAGTCTGCCCAGTTGGCACAAATCGAATATCGGGTATTCGCGGTTAGTGGCGTATCATCAATACTGGTAAAGGAACCATCCCCATTATTTTGATACAGGAAATTTGCGCCATCACCGGGATTTGGAATATTGGCGACAAACAGATCAAAATCGCCATCGTTATCATAATCACCCCAGCAGGCATCACGTGAATTTGCACCATCGGCGGCAATAATAGTGCCGATTATATTGGTAAAAGTACCGTTGCCATTATTTTGATAAAAGCGATTATTAACCCCCTCGCCATTGGTTTGGAATAAATCCGGATCACCGTCGTTATCATAATCGGCCCACATATGTCCAAAGGCAGCGGCTTCTTCAGTATCCAATATGGTTCCGGTAACTTTGTTAAAGATTCCATTATTATTTTGAAATAATCTATTTCTGCCAGTGGTCGCTGGATATGGACTATGTTGGCCGATATAAATGTCTAAATCGCCATCAAGATCATAATCGATCCAACTACTGGAAATTGATAATTCTACATCTTCAACAACATCGCCTTCGGTAACCGGTGTAAATGTTTCGTCACCATTGTTAATTGCAAGGTGATTTACATAACCGGTTGGATCATCATATTTAGCAAAAAAACCGTCAGGGTATCCATCTCCTGTGAAATCCGCCCAGCAATTTCCGGAGCCATGACCGGGACTGGAGATAGTTCCACTGATTGCGGTACCAAAAGTACCATCCCCGGCATTTGGGTACATATGGCCAATATTGTTTTCAATCTCAAAAAAATCATCGAAACCATCGTCATTGAAATCTACCCATGATTGACCACCGCCAGTATTGGCAAAATCGCCAATGGAAACTTGTTTGAATTGATTGACAACTATTGCCCAGACATCATCAGTTAGTGATCGTGTTGAAGTGAAACACAATTTGTCGCCATCTCGTGACCATTCACAGTTGAAATCATAGCTGGAATGAGTAGTAATTTGCTGCAAATTGGTTCCATCAGGATTTATTGTAAACAAATCGGTATTACCATCTATGTTATTATCAAAGGCAATGACATTGTCAGTTGACCAACAGGGAGCCCCGCCAGATTCAGTGGTCACCTGAACCGGAGTACCTCCAATCACAGGTATTCTCCAAATGTTTCCATTATCTCCACGCTCCGATACATATGCTATTTCTGTACCATCTGGTGAGAAAGTCGGCGCCCAGTTTTCGTAACTATCATTTGTTACCTGACTTGGAAATCCACCGGTAGCGGGAATTATCCAGATATCAGAACTTGCCCCTCCTCGACGAGACACAAAAACTATTTGTGAACCGTCATGTGACCATTTTGGGTAATAGTCACCGGCAGTATTAATGGTCAATTGACTAAGCGAATCTCCATCAAAGTGATATACCCATAAGTCGCCATTTCCCGATCGATCGGACCAAAACAAAATTTTCCCTCCATCGGGAGACCAACATGGTTGAAAATCATCGGCCGAATGTGTTGTGATTTGGGTTGCCGGCTCACCAGCTTCGGGGATAATCCATATGTTTCTTGTTCCACCCCGGAATGATTCGAAAGCTATCATTTTACCGTCGGGGGACCAGGACGGATGTTCCGCCCAAGCCGGATCATGCGTTATCTGGTATTCCTGAGAAAACACAGTATTTGGTATTAAATAGAAACTAATTAGAGCGACTAGAAACAGTTTGGATATCTTACGCATAAAACCCTCCCACACAATAGAGCAATTTAGTTGTTAGCAGGTTTTATGGCGTAAATAAACCTGATTCTTATTTCAATATAGAACCAAGGTAGGTTTTCTTACATCTATCCGAAATTTATTGAATTTTTATTTAGATTTTTCTTCTAAAGACTGAAGCCTTTCACGGGCATCATGAAGAGATTTAATATCGGAATCACCATTTTCCCAGGTATCAATAAAATGTTGATATTCGCATTTGGCTCTCTGATGCCAATTTGACTCTTCACAAGCCCGGCCATTATAGTAATATATTTTTGCTTTAGATATATTTCCCGAGTGTGAGTATGTATCAAAATCATTATAAATATTGTCAAAATATGAGATTGCAGCTCCATATTCGCCGGCACCCAAATATGATTTTGCCAGCATATAAAGAGAACTAAAACCTATTTTTTCCGCAGCCATATTATAATATTCAATAGCTCTCAAATAATCTTTTTGTGCATAATAAATTCCACCCAGGGCATGCCAATAGCTATGTAATCCAATTTTAGATTTTTTCAATAATTCCTTATGTTCTTCGGCAATCTCATACGCTTTTGAAAATTCACCATTTAGAGCCAATAGTTTAACCCTATAACTTTCCATTCGTTTGATTTCACCGGGAACTCTAATTTTCCAGATCTTCTGAAATTTATCCAATTCCTTTAAAGCCAGATTATACTGTTCTTTTTCTGCGTAGATATTAGTTTTGATAATATGGGAATATTCTATTACAAACATATCATTTGCGTCGGCGTCATCTATATTGAAATTGTATATCAGACTATCCAAATACTTAATTGCTTTATTAAATTTGCCTTGATAGATAAATATATTTACAGTTCCTAATCGATTCATCAGGATATGTTGTTGGAGTGTTGAGCCATTTAGGTGATTCATTGCATCTTGTGCTTTTGCGTACTCTCCTGTTTTTAAATGAATATAAGCAATTGATGACCATGAAAAATAGTAGTCAGGTCTGACCTCAATAGCCTTATTCATGTAAACTAGTGCCGAATCATAATCATGATTTCGAAGAAAAATATCACCTTTCGTGTCATATGGGTTTGGCTCATGCGGGGCAATTTCAATATATTTATTGGCCATCTGAATAGCCTCATTAAAAGACCCAATCTCATTATATGTATATGCTAACTCATTCACAGCCGATTTATACCAGGGATCAATTTCAATAGCTTTGTTATAGTATGTAATACATTTTCCAATATTGCCACGATTTTTTTCGTACCTTCCT
>JAAERC010000964.1 GCA_024230695.1 Candidatus Zixiibacteriota bacterium | reverse complement strand
TCTATTTTTCTATTCTAATGATTTTTTATGATATCAAATATTTCATTTAAATCAGTTATACAATAGTCGGCTTTTATACTAAAATCACCGTTTCGTTTTATCAGAATCGATTTTGCGCCGATTTTTTTGGCCGCGAGAATATCAACTTCGGTATCACCAACAAACAGAATATCTGAATATGGCTGATCGCATTTATCCAAAATTGCATTGGTCATTTTATCCGATGGTTTATATGCGCCAATATTTCCCGAAATTACTAGTTCATCAAAATATTGATATATTTTAAACGTCGAAAGCTCATCGTCAAGGACATCAGGGTCAGCATCGCTGGCAACAATCAGTTTCAGACCGTTCTCTTTTAGTTTTTTTAGCGTTGGAATTGTATCATCAAAAAGATTGGCACTATTTAAATAAGCTTCACCATAAAGTTCATGAGCACGACCACTTAAATCTTTAACATCAAATTTATCAGCCGCTTTTCTTAAAATAATAGCGACTATTTCCTTGATCCCAATAAATTTTGGCGGATTTTCCTGTCGGTATATTTTCATAAATTCTTTTATAAGGAATTCCAGCAATTGTTTTCTTAAATCTAAATTGTTATCAGGAGTCAGCCGCTCGGAAAAAGATATCAAACTTGAGCGAGCATTGACTAATGTTCCGCCAATATCAAATATTATAGTATGTATCATATGTCTATTTCCCGTTAGTGCCTATCAATCAATTTCATCGTATAATTTAACGATCTTATTTTTTATCCAATCACGAACTTTTGCGAATTCTTTTTTTCTATCTTCTTCGGATAAATATATCCGGTCAGGATTTTCAGTGTCCCAGTGGATATGATTTACATTAGAAGGAAAAACCGGGCAGACATCGCGGGCATTGTTGCACATCGTGATAATATAATCGGCCCATTTAATCAACTCCGGTGACAGGAATTTGGAGGTCTGTTCCGAGATGTCAACCCCGGCTTCCTGCATAGTTGCGACTGTGGGGGGAAGCACACCTATTGGTGAGACCCCGGCGGAATTGACCTCAAAACGACCATCAGACAGTTCTCGTCCCCAGCCTTCGCCCATCTGAGAGCGGCAGGAGTTTCCTGAACAAACAAAGAGTATTTTTTTCACGTTTTTCATTTATCTTCCTTTAAGCATTTATATACGTTATAATTTCAAACAAGATACGTAATTTGATAATGATTGTGAAGTATAACGTTTTTATTAAATCTATGAGGATGAAGTTATGAATATCACTGATCCAAAAATAAATGAATATATCAGAAACTCAATGACCGCCGAGGATGATGTCTTAATTGAAATGGATGATCTTGCCAAGGAAAATAATTTTCCAATAATCGGCCCGATGTGCGGGGTGTTGTTACGACAACTGGCACTTGCGATAAATGCCAAAAATATATTTGAGATGGGTTCCGGTTATGGATATTCGGCTTATTGGTTTGCCGGCGGGATGCAAAATGATAGTAAAATTATCTGTACCGAAGGTTCTCAGGAAAATAAAGATATGGCGATGGATTATCTTAAGCGTGGTGGGTTTGATTCGATGGTTGATTTTTATGTCGGAAAGGCACAGGATATTATCAAAAAATATGATGGTCCGTTTGATATTATTTTAAACGATGTTGACAAGGAACAGTATCCCGAATGTTTTGATTTGGCGATTCCGAGACTTCGCAAAGGTGGTTTGTTTATTACCGACAATGTCTTATGGAGTGGTCAGATATTTGATTCTAACCCAGACGAAACAACAGAGGGCGTATTGGAATTCAACAAAAAGCTGTTTGGCTCAAAAGATATTTTGTCATCGATAATCCCCATCCGCGATGGTCTGGGTTTTGCGGTGAAGTTGTAATAATTAATAACTTTTCTACCCGATGGATTGGGCATAGTTTAGAAAAAGAATGCCATACCCAATCTGATATCTATTATATAACCACAGACAAGATCGATGTCTTCCGGGAGATCGAACCAACTATTTTCGTTATAAACTTTCTTTACATCGCCAAAAGTCAGGTCAAAATCTGCTCCAAAATCAATTCCGATTCTTGGCGCAATAAGATATACCGCTCCGCCGCCTAACCCAATTGAGAAACTATCCTTAGAATTTCTGCCTGATTCATATTTGACGGTGATTTTTGATACTCCTATCTCGGCTGTCCAATATGGAATAAATTGTTCTCTTCTCATTGCGTTCATCGGTTTGTGAACTCTTGCGGCAATGCTATATCTTGTGACTGCAACTTTGACTTTGTAATTGTCATAATCATAGCTTGAGGTATATTTGATTCCGGATTTATTGACATTGAATCCGATTTCAACTCCCTCAGTAGCGGCGATATAGAAACTGCCTTCAAAACCAATACCAGAATTCATTGGGTAATATTCATAACCATAATATTTACCGCTTGGTATACTGTAATCCAGATTTAAATTAAGGCTGGTTTGCCAAAACTTACCTTTTCCCAAAACAATTGATGGACACAGCAATAAAATAAGTACTGCAATAAGACAACCACAAAAAATAACTTTGCCTTGATACATTTTGCCCCGTAATAATTAAAATGTTCGCTGGTTGATTATTAAGTATATAATATATAGACTATTTTGTCAACTTATTCAAAGACAAATTCGCCGAGATCGGCTTGGTAGAGTCGTTCGTAGATTGCGCCCTGGGGAGTGAGTGTTGACTTAAATAAAACGATTTTATCAAATAAAACAGCCTGTGGCTGGATCCGATAAGTTTCCAGGTATTTTGTCAGCTCGCCGATATTTTTATTATCTTTGACTCGCCCCAGAGTTAGATGCGATTTGAACTTTTTGTTTTCTTTTTCAAAACCAATTACAGACATCTCGTTATCAATATCTAAGGCAATATTTTCAAGTTTATCGAGACAATCATCTATATCCTCAAGTCCGGCCCAGATAACACGCGGTCGATTTAAATTCGGGAACCCGTTGATTTTATTTATGGTACTTTTTATTGAAGAGTGTTTAGTTGCTGTCTTTTTTATTGCTGTACTTATATCATCGATATATTGCTCATCGGTTTCGCCAAGAAATTTTAAAGTCAGATGAATATTTTTCGAATCGACCCATTTGACCTTGCCGCGTTTTTGTATTAGATCATCTATGATATTTCCAAGAAACTGTTCGGCTTTTTCTGGGAGAGGTAGAGCGATAAATAACCGCATCAGTCAAGCTCCAGAATTTCCTTACGAAGTAAACCCAGAGCGGCATAGACCGACCGCGATCTGTTTATTTCACGGTCATTGGTCAGTAAATATTTTTTTGATTTAACACCATCAGCCGTTGCTATCGCAATAAACACTGTTCCTACCGGTTTTTCATCGGTCCCGCCATCCGGTCCGGCGATTCCGGTTATCGAAATTCCATAATCGGCTTTAGCTTTATCTCTGATACTGGTTGCCATGATTTCGACAGTTTCTTTTGAAACAGCACCATGTTTTTCAATAATTTCTTTTGGCACATCAAGAAGTTCGATCTTTGATTCATTGGAATAGGTGACCACACCTCTATCAAAGTAAGCCGATGAACCGGGAGTCGATGCAATTTGCCCGGCGAGAAGTCCGGCGGTGCATGATTCGGCAATTGCCAGTTTTTCGTTTCGTTTGATCAATAGCTTTCCAATAACTGTCTCAAGTGGATCATCACCTTCGGTATAAATATATTTCCCAACCAGCTCACGAATTTGATTCGCAAGTTTTTCAGCTGATTCAGTTGCTTCATTATCGTCTTTTCCTGTTGAGATAATTCGTAGATCAACACCGTGATATGCCGGTAGATAGGCAAATTTAATATTATCAGGGATTTTAATAAATGGAGTGATTTTTTCTGCGAGAGCCGATTCAAATATACCGGTGGTTCGTAATTTTATAACATGAATAGCCGCTTTTTCTACTCTTGTTTTCAAGTAAGGGATAAGTTCTTCAGTCAACATCACTTTCATCTCACGCGGAACTCCCGGCATCGAGACAAATATTTTATTATCCTCATTAATTAAAATACCAACTGCCGAGCCGGTTTTGTTAGGTAAAAATGTTGCTCCCTGGGGAAGCAATGCCTGGTTTTGATTTATCGACGGCATCTTAAAACCACGCGCCTCAAACCGTTTCTTTAAATCTTCTAAAACTTCTTCATGGAAAATAAGTTTGCGTCTAAAAACCTTGCAGATAACCCGTTTGGTAATATCATCATCGGTTGGCCCCAAACCTCCGGTAGCAATAACAACATCGGTTCGTACCAGCGCCCGTTTGATGACCTCCTCCATTCGCTTCAGATCATCACCGACGGCTGTTTTATATGTGACCGATAACCCGATTTCGGCAAGTCTGGGCGCGGAGTAAGCAGAATTGGTATCAACCGTATGCCCCGATATTATTTCATCGCCAATACTTATTAGTTCAACATCCATATTAATCCCAAAAATCTAAAAAGTCCCTACACATAATTATTCATAATATATACGAATATATGAGTCAAAATGTTCGCCTGAATCCCGGCGACAACATCATCAATAGTGATACCCCATCCACCCGGAAGTTTTTCGGCGTTCCGAGCCGGCGGAATTTTGATAACATCGGTTATTCTAAAAAATATAAACGCGGCGATGTAATTTATAAGTGAGTATGGCACCAGAATCAGAGTTATCATCATCCCGGCCCATTCATCGATAACAATTCTTCCGGCATCGTGTCCCCAAAACTTTTCGGCCTTACCGGATAGATATATCGAAAGGATAGTAATAATAATCGCCAGTCCGATTGTTACTGGCTGGTTTCCTTTGATAAGAAAAAAAGCGATCAACCATATCGGAACAGTCCCTCGTGTGCCTGGGATAGGGATTTTTTTCCCATAACTGGAATAAAATCCAGAGGCAAGGAACTTAATAAGATTATCCATTTTACTCAAAAATTTCTTTTAAGATTGGATAATATTTTACTGTGTAGTCGATCCCGGAGTACACCGTGATAAGCGTTGAAAGTCCAATCAAAATATTATAAACAAGGTAACGATCGAATAGAAGAAATCCCGGTTCAGGAAATTGATAAAGCTCAGAAAAAGAATCAAGCGTAATTAACAGAAGAATAAAGGTGATGCTTACCATCTGAACCCCGGTTTTGGTTTTGGCGATACGTGATGCCGCCAGAACGGTTCCTTTATTAGACAACAGCGATCTTAAACCTGTAATATAAAATTCACGAGCAACAATTAATGCAACCATCCATGCTTGTGCACAGTCAAGCGCAACCAGCGTTATAAAAGCGGTTGTTACCAGAATTTTGTCTGCCAGAGGATCAAGAAATTTCCCCAGCCCGGTGACCATCCCGTACTTGCGGGCAATATGACCATCGGCGGAATCTGACAGCGAGGCCAGACCAAATATTACAAAGGCGGCGATTCGGCTATACGGATTTTCAAACTGAAAAAGTATCACAAAAATCGGCGCCATCACTATTCGAGAAAGTGATAATGTGTTCGGTATATTCATAATCAGAGGTGAATTTACAACCTAAGTTTAAGATAGTCAATTAGTAAAAAGACCAATTTTTAAGGAATTTCTCTTATTTTCTTGAATTTATTATTACTATAAATGATTTTCCTTGCTTTACCCCCTGATTGTGCCACTTTTCATGGTATTGAGTGGGAGGAATAACAAAAAAATAGCGGGTGTCGAAAACACCCGCTATTTTATAATCTATAATATTTTATTCCCTAAGCATGGTCAGAAGCATCTTAAATTGCTGGACCGCGTTGACACCATGAGGAATATTTGCCGGCATAACAACTGTTTCGCCTGCTTTGGTGATAATCGATTCCCCGCCAATAACTAGTTCCACTTCACCATCAAGAACCTGGACCATCGCGTCAAACGGTGCCGAATGTTCGCTTAAGGCCTGATCCTTATCAAATGCAAATAATGTCACAGTTGCTGTTTTTGTTTTGGCGATAGTGCGACTGACTACCGAACCGTCGGAATAACTTACCAGTTTTTCAAGCTTATGAACTTTTGCCGGTTCCAGTGCCCCTGATTTTTTTTCATTCTTTTCTTCGCTCATGAAAACTCCAATTTATTTTTTAATTTCAGTATTTTAATTAAATGTAATTACGTAACAACTATCATTTTCCTCAAGATTATATTGAAACTCAGATGATATTATAAAAAAAGTCAATCAGCTCAATGAGCTCTTTCTTATTAATAGACCTATCGAGGTGACCAGTAACAGTTTCCACTGTTTCGATATAATAAGCTTAATATGTTTCTTATCCCGATATGGTGCGAAGTCGATGTTCCAATCGGCAAAACTTCGCCCTTTGAAAAAATTTAGACTTATTTCGTGTCCTTCATTTTGTAGACGCTTGGCCAGCGAGATAATGTCTTTTTCTCTGTAAAATACCGTGAATCCATGATCGACTGTTTTGCTTTTGGCCAGGGTAAATTCTGTCGTATGAACGGCCAAACCGCCCGGTTTAAGGCATTTGAGACTATTAAAGATAAAATCTTCGCCGTGTTTCATCGTTCCAAGATGTTCGAGGGCGCAACTAGACCAGGTGAAATCAAAATCGTTCAGATCAGACGGAACATGATTCATATCAACATCGCGAAACGAAACCAAATTCTTAAATTTGTCTTTTTCGCAGATCCCTAGTTTATTGAGCGCGGCCAGTTGTTCATCAACATTTTTCCCCTTTACCCATCCGTCTTCATTTGGTTTTTCAATATTAATTTCGGTCGCAAGCACCGAACATCCATTTTTGGCCATCACCGCCGGAAGTGATTCATCACCGACACCAAACCCCAGGCCACTGACACCGTCGCGAAGTAGATTATTTTCACGAAGAGCCTGAAGGATATAAATATGCTCCCATTGTTTCCGATTGAACTTATTTCCCTCACGGAGTTCGCCGATCCAATCCTTATAAACTTCCGATTTCATCTGATTGTAAGTCGGCAATTGAGATTTTAGATTGGTTATTTGGGGTTCGAATGATTCGATTGTCAATTAATTCTCCCGTTTAATTTACTATAAAATAAATAATAGGGAACAATAAGTTCTCTTATAATCAATAATTATAGCTTTGTGGTAATCCGATGTCAAGGTCACAAACAATATTTACAGACGATTTTATGCGATCCAGATAGTTTTAATATTAACAAATTCCTTAATACCATAGTGCGACAATTCCCTGCCATACCCGGATTTTTTTATTCCGCCAAACGGCAGACGTGGATCAGATTTTGTCATCCCGTTAATAAAGATCGCTCCGCTTTCGACCTTGCGAGCCGCCGCTTCCGCTTTTTTAAGATCGGTTGACCATAATGATCCACCCAAACCAAACCGCGAATCATTGGCGACTTTGATAGCTTCATCATTGTCTTTAACAGGAATAATCGCCGAGACCGGGCCGAATGTTTCCTCGTCGTAAACCGGCATCCCTTTTTTAACATCGGTTAGCACCGTCGGAAGATAAAAAGCGCCGGGGCCGTCGGTTTTTTTGCCGCCACATAAAAGCCGTGCGCCTAATTTAATAGATTTTTGTACCTGATCATCAAGTTCTTCCAATAGATCCAATCGAGCCATTGAACCGACCTGGGTTGAATCATCAAGTGGGTCGCCGACTTTCATATTGCGCATTATTTCGGCCTGCTGTTTTTCAAACTGTTTGACAAGTGATTCGACAACAATAAACCGTTTGGCCGCAATACAACTTTGCCCGGCATTAAGCATCCGTGATTTAGCAGAGGTCGCGACACATGATGGCAAATCGGCATCATCAAGGACTATAAAAGCGTCTGAACCGCCAAGTTCGAGTACTGTCTTTTTAAGTTCATGTCCGGCGGTTGATGCCACCGCCTGTCCGGCCCACTCACTACCGGTTAAGGTGACGGCCATTACCCGGTCATCTTTGATGACATTCTCAACAAGTTTGGATGATATCATCAATGTCCGAAAAGCGTTTTTGGGAAATCCGGCTTCAGCAAAAACTTCCTCAATCGCCAGTGCCGAACCGGGAACATTTGAGGCATGTTTCAGTAAACCAACGTTACCGGCCATCAGAGCCGGAGCGGCAAATCGAAACACTTGCCAGAATGGGAAATTCCAGGGCATTACCGCCAGGATCGGTCCAATCGGTTCAAAAGCAACAAAACTTTTTCCTGCATCCGATTCAATAATTTCATCGGCCAAGAATTTTTCGGCATTTTCTGCATAATAGTCACACACCCAGGCACATTTTTCAATTTCGGCTCGTGATTCGTTGATAGGTTTGCCCATCTCAATAGTAATTATCTCGGCGTACTTATTGATATTTTGTCGCAAAACATCGGCCGTTTTATACATCAACTTTGAACGAAAATTAAACGAGGTTGTTTTCCAATTAAGATACTCATCCTGCATATCCGTAATTATCTTTTTGACATCTTCAGGTGAGTGTTCATCATAATCTTTTATTAATTCATCTGTTGCCGGGTTTATCGCTTTCATCTTATCCTCATTATTCTTTACTCCCAATTAGAATACCGAATAATTATAATAATAATTTTAATACTGATTTTCCATAAATTGTTCCCCTAAATCGTAAAACATCGCCTATTCCTTATGACTATATTAAAAAATTAAAGATTTTAAACAATATCCAATCATTTACGTAGATTAATAGAGATATGGAGAGACAAAAACAATTGCGCTCAATTTTAAAAGATATAGCTTATTCTCTGAGAAAGAGAACAAAATAAATATATAAATATTAAGAGGAGTAACTCTATGCGATCTTTGATTATCGTGATCGGCCTGTTTTTGCTGTTAACCTCATCAGGCCTTACGGCAGACTGGCAGATAACAAAACTCAGCAATGGCCTGAAGGTTATGATTCTGGAGAATCATCAGGTCCCGCAGGTAAACATTTCAACTACTGTTAAAGTCGGCGCCAAAAATGAAACCCCATTTTTTCATGGCGCTACACATCTTTTGGAACATCTGATTCTATTTCGCGGTACTGAAGAGATGACTGGCGAGGAGCTGGGCGATGCTATGAAAGCACACGGAGCCTATTTCAATGGATATACATCGGCCAACTGGACCGATTTTGTTATCTCGCTTCCCAAAGAAAATATTGATTTTGCTCTTAAAATCCATGCTGATATGCTTTTCCGCTCTAATTTCCCGAAAGACATGATGGATGCCGAAAGACAAGCAGTATTAGAAGAGATAAATATCTCCGAAGATAATCCATCGAGCAAAGCATATTGGTCATCGCTGAAAACTCTTTATGGTGATCACCCTTATGCTCTTTCTGTTTTGGGAACAAAAGAAAGAGTTGCCAATGTTCCTCGTGATTCGGTGTATGCCTATTACAAACGTTACTATGCACCAAATAATATGACGATGGTCATCGTTGGTGATTTTGATGCCAAAGAGGCACTGCAAAAAGTAAAAGAGAATTTTGCCGATTTTTCAAGTGGTTGGGATGCCAAAGATAATTACGCCAAACCACCCAAAAGAGATGAAGTTGCTGAGATAAGGATTGAAAAAGATGTTAACCAGGCATATCTGATGATGTCAACAATCGGCCCAATGGTCGAAAGTCCGGATCAATTTCCTCTCGATCTGATGGCCAATATTCTTGGTAGCGGTGAATCAAGCCGCTTCTGGAAAAAGCTTCAGAATGAATTGGGATTGGTTTATTCTGCCAACTACAGTTTCTATACAAATAAGTATGAGGGCATGTTGTTCTCATTTGCCACTCTTGATCCTGAAAATCTTACCGACACCGAAGCCGCAATAAATGAGATCCTTGTTGATATCAAGAAAAACGGTTTCACCGAAAAGGAACTGCGCAAGGCAAAAAATGCATTAAAGACAAATCATTACCTATCGATGGAAAGAGGATTGGACAAAGCTGACAATTACGCGCAGTATGATTCATATGTTGGTTATCAGTTTA